>JAUVHP010000035.1 GCA_030593225.1 archaeon | reverse complement strand
GGTGTTAAGTCGCCTTATGTTTTAGGAAAATCTCTTGATGAACAGCAAGTTCCAGTGTCTAAAGAAATGTCTGACTTGGGTATTGACGTCTGGAATTAATCTTATTTTGCTTTCTTTTTGATTGACTCTGCGTTATTTCCTTCCTTGTGTACTTGAGTACACGGCGGAAGAAAATGCCTTGATTCAATACAAAAATCTAAGCAAAATGGGAAGTGGGAAAGAGTCAGCAGAAAGAAGCTGATGGAGAAGAAGAAAGATTATTTTTGTGACCCTTGAGGAAAGAGAACTTGAGGGTTTTTTATTTTTTTGAAATAAAGAAAATTTTATAAACATTATAAAACATAATGAATCATAATAATAAAATGGTTCAGAATATAATTAATGTAAGTGAAAGTAGGGATAGAATTTTGAATATTGTTAAAGCTCAGCAGGGTTTTAAAAATAAAAGTCAGGCAGTTGAATTTGTGTTGGATATTTATTCTGATAGTTTTTTAGAGCCTGAGTTAAGACCTGAGTTTGTTGAAAAATTGAAAAAGATAGATAAGGAAGGTAATTTTATCAAATTTGATTCTATTGAAGAATTACAGAATAGTATTGAAAATGCATAAATTTGAGATAGAAGAAAAACTTCATAAAATTCTTAAAAAATTATTTAAGAAAGATAGGCATTTGTATGAAAGAGTGTGGAGAAAAATGGAAGAAATTATTAATTCTTATAATGTTGAGAATTATAAAAATCTTAGACATGATTTGAAAAATTTTAAGAGAGTTCAAGTTGGTGAGAAGGTTTTGATTTTTAAGTTTAATAAAAAAGAAAATAAAATTTTATTTGAAGATTTTGACCATTATGATAATATTTATTTGAAGAAATTTTAGAATTAAACATCCAATGTTTTAATTGGTTTCATATATTTTCCACCATAGCTTCCCTTAACAACTCCTCTGAATCTTTTGAAACAAATTATATTGTCTAAATCAATTTTTTCTCTTCTTTTTGTTTTTCCAAATTCATATCCTATTGGAAGCATGGCTTCTACATTTATACTATCTGGAATTTTTAGTTCTCTTTTTATTATGTCTTCTACAAAATGCCCTACCCAACAAGTTGCTAATTTTTTTTCTGTTATTGCAAGTAAAATATTTTGTATTGCGGCTCCTGCTTGTTGCCTTGCATAAATTTTTCCTTTTTCTTTGTAAAGACTAATTGTTCTTTTTGGATTTGAACAGGCGACTAAAACATATTGTGCATCTGCGATAAATGGTTGTTGTGCTGCTTCTGATAATTTTTGTATTGATTCTTCATCATCCACGAGAATAAATTTTAATGTGAAATTGTCTCCTGCCATTGGAGTAAATCTTGCAGCATCAACACATTCTAAAATATCTCTCCAATCTGGTTTTTTATTAGAGAATTTTTTTACACTATGTCTTTTTTTAATAGCATCTTTTAATTGCATAAAGAATAGAGGGAGAAGATGTTTAAAAAATCTTCTTTAGGCAATTTTGTAAAATTGAATCCTGAAAAATAAAGCATAAAATTTTCAGGAGAGAACAGCATAATCTAAAAGTTCTCTTTAGTAAAATTTAAAAGGAAATCTATTCTAAGATTCTTAGGTTCTCGTAGCTCAGTTGGTGGAGCGATCGGCTGTTAGGACAAAATTCGAAATTTTGTCATCACAGAGAAATTTGTGATTTCGCAGCAACCGATAGGTCGTAGGTTCGAGTCCTACCGAGAACGTCTATTTTTAAAATGTCAAAAAAGAGAATTTATAACGATAGGAGACAATATATTATTGATGCTGTAGCAAAAAGAAGGAAGACAATTCGTATTAAAGCTATTGCTCTTGCTGGAGGTAAATGTGCTAAATGTGGATATGATAAGTATTCTGAAGTATTGGAGTTTCATCATAAAGACCCACTAAAAAAAGATTTTAATATTTCAAGTAAAGGTCATTGTCTAAGTTGGGAAAGAGTGAGTGAAGAAGTGAATAAATGCATTTTACTTTGTGCAAATTGTCATAGAGAAATTCATGTCGAATTAAAATCTAACTCCTCTGTTGTTATTTAAATTTGGTTGTTTTTGAATTTAATTTTTTTGTTGATATGGGACAATTAATATTAACTTACTTTTTCTCTCTTAATCCTAAATCAATAATTTGTTTTGGTTGGTTTTTTTCTAAGAATTTGTAGGCGTTTGATTGTTTTGCTCCTTGAATTATTAATGTAATTGCAGTTTGTGCGTTTTCGATTGATTCTGCTGGTCCGATAATTCCGACTTGATTATCTTTTAATTCTAATGTGCAATTTGTTAGTTGCTCTATTGTGTTTAATGCTTTTCTTTGTGTTCCTATAATTCGTGCTCTTATTGTTTCTAAATTATGTTTTTTTGTGTAGTCCTTAATATTCAAAATTTCAAATGTAAAATCTTCTTCTTTGATTTGAATTGCTATTGAATATTCAAATCCAAAATTAAGTGCATCAATTACTTTTTCTGCAATATATTCGTCTTCTGGTTCGCCTTCTATTTTTACTTCTTTTCCTCTGTTTGTTATTCTAACATCTAATTTTTTTTCTAGACGTCTTCTGTTTTTAGTTATTCTTGGAAGTTTGTCTGAGATAATTGTTTTCATTTTTTTACCATTGTTTTTTCTCCGCTATAATAAAATTTTCATTTTTGTTTGGTGTGTTTTCAAACATAATTTCTCTAAAATCATTGTCGCATTCTTTTGAAGATTTTTCTTGTCTTTCTTTAACAAATTCTTTTTTAATTGGAGATTCTGAAACTTTTTTATTTATTTTTGAAAGTTTTTTTGAGAAATCTTCGATTATTTCTTTTGCTTGTTTTTTGATTTCTTGTTTTTCTTTTTCTGTTACTTTGTGGAATAAAAAATCTGACATATTAGGAGAAAGAGAGGTGGGTTTTTAAAATTATTTTATATCCAAAACAATATAATCTCCACAACTTCCAATATTATAAATTGTTGTTTTTCCAATTTGTGCTTTTCCTTTTCCCTCGTGAATGTGTCCACAAAAAACATATTTTGGTTGTTTCTTTTTTATGTAATCTAAAATAACTTTGCTTCCTGCGTGTTTTCCTTTCCAGTGTTTTGGTGCATAAGATGAAGTTACTTTGTCTAAAATTTTGTAAGGTGGTGCGTGACACAATAAAATATCTATTTTTCCAAATTTTTGTAAAACTTTTTTTGCATGAAGTGTATTTATTTTTGCCCTAAAAATTGTTTCAAAATCTTTTTCTTTGAATTCTTTAATCCAAGAATTATCTAAAAAATGTTCTAATCCTGCTATTCGTAAGTTTTTGAATTTTTTTATTTTATTGTTTAGATAAAATACATTTGGGATTTTTCTAATCGCTGAAAATAACAGGGGAAATTTTATTTTTAATTCTTGAGATTTTTTTTTGATTTCTTTGTCTTGTAATTCAACATTTCCTTTAATAAAATAAATTGGTGCAAGTTTGGACAATTGTTTTAATATTTTTATTGAAGAGTTATAAATTTCTATCCACGCTTTTTTTATTTCTTTTTTAGAATGAATTTTTTCTGGAAGGTTTTGCTTTTCTCTTTTAATATCTCCAATATCTTGCTTTCTTGCTAGATCGCATTTCCCTAAATCTCCTGTAATTAATATTAATTCAACTTTGTTTTCTTTAACAATTGCGTTAATATTCTTTGGGAGTTTTCCGTGTGGGTCTCCTAAAATTAGTATTTTCATAAATAAAATAATAAAAATAAATTTAAAAATGAATGCTTTGTGTTGAAATTCCCACTTCGAGGCCAAGTTAAAACTTGACGACCCGCCCTTAAGTGTAGTAAGAATTCCAATAATTTTTACAACACAAAATTTTATTCTGCGTCATCATCAGATTTTTCTTCAGAATCTTCATTTTTATCTTCAGATTCTTCTTCTGTATCTTTTTTTTCTTCTTCGTTTTCTGGCATTTTGATTGTCCTCCAATTTAGAATAAACTTATCTTTTTCAACACTTTTTAAGGATTTCTACACTCTAGAAAGTGGTGCTGTTAGATTTAAGAATTGAATTTTAGATTATAATTTGCAGGAAGAAATAATGAAATTCCCCTTTTTTCTAATTTAATATAATCCCTACTAAGATTTTGGTCACGCATTTCTGAAATATGTCTAAACTCTTTAGGATTTTTTAATAAAATTCTGACAACATTTCTAAACATTTCTCCTTTCCCAAAATTTAATGGAGTATATCCAAGATAAAATAATTCATCTGAAGTATAGATAGATAAATGTTTACCCTTTCTTTTTCTATTATAATATAATTCTTTATAAGGAATATGATTTATATTCATAGGTACTTCCCTAGAATTTTTTCCCAACTCATACAAGAAAAATTTTTCTGAAGGAATTATTCTGGGATTTAAAACTAAAACCATAGAAATATAATTAGAATTTAATTTATAATTTTTTATATTGTCAAAGATAACTTATGGAGTTAATCTATCTCTGTCTCTTGGAAATAAAACTGCCTCACGAATATTTGGCAAATTTAAAATTAACATTGTTAGTCGTTCTAAACCAATTGACCATCCTGCGTGGGGGGGGGAACCAAATCTAAAACTATCTATGTATGATTTGAAATCTTTTATTTTGAGTTTTTTTGCTTTTATTCTTGTTTCTAATAGTTCTGGAATATGGATTCTTTGCCCGCCTGAAGAAATTTCCATTCCTTTGTAGATTGCATCAAAACCTTCGCTTAATTTTGCATTTTTATCTTGGTCTTTTGGCATAATGTAAAATGGCTTTCCTTCTAGTGGCCAATCGTAAACAAAGACAATTGAATTAGGAAATAATTCTTCTAGTTTTCTTTCTGCTTCTCCTGTTAAATCATCTTTATCAATATTTATTTTATGCTGTTTCATTAAGGTTGCAACTTCTTTAAATGTGAGATATTTTGTTTTTGGTATTTTTGGATTTACTTTTAAGATTTCTAATTCTTTGGGGTTTTTTTCAATGATTTTTTTGATAATATATTTTACAACTTCTTCTAATTCTTTCATAACTATTTTGGAATCTGCAAAAGCCATTTCTATATCCATTTGTCTTGATTCATTTAAATGACGAATTGTGTTATGTTTTTCTGCTCGCCAAACAGGACATATTGTCATAACTTTTTCTATTGCTCCAGCTAACATTTGTTTGTATAATTGAGGAGATTGTGCGAGGTATACTTTTTTTTCAAAATATTTTGCTTCAAAGAGTTCAGTGCCTCCTTCTGAAGAAGAACTAATAATTGAAGGTGTCTGGATTTCTATAAAACCTTTATTTACAAAATATTCTCTAAAGCTCATTGAAATTGTTGACTGGATTTTAAATATTGCTTGAATAGGTTTTCTTCGAGTGTCGAGGAAACGGTTATCTAATCTTTTTGGTAATTCTGTTTTTGAAAAATCTGTTACATCAATTGGAAGTGTTTCTGCTTTATTTATTATAATTAATTCCGAGGGTAAAATTTCTTTTCCTCCAATAGCTTGTTTTGAATCCACAACTTCTCCTTTAATATAAATAACTGATTCTCTTGGAATTTTTTCTAAATCTTGAAAAATTTCTTTTGGTGTTTTGGATTTAACTCCTGTAATTTGGATAATTCCTGTTCTATCTCTTAATAAAAGAAATTTTACTTTTGATAAGTCCCTTGTGTTATGAACCCATCCTGAAAGTTCAACTGTTTTAATTTTCTTTGAAAAAACATCTTTGATTAAAGTTCTGTTTTTGAATAAGTTTTCTTTTTCCATAAATAAAATTACCCAACATGTTTTTTAATTATTTCCATTGCTGTTTTCCCATCAATCTGTCCTTTGAATTCTTTCATTACTAATCCCATATAAGCTTTTTCAGACAATCCTTGTTTTTCTTTTATTATTTTCATAATTTTTTCTTCTATATCTCTTAAATCCTTTTTTTCAAAACCAATTGCTTTTTCAGGAGTTTCTCCTTTTGCAATTTTTTCTAAAACATGTTTAATTTGATTTTCTGAAATTTTTTCCTTATTTAATGATTTTAATATAAATTCAAAAATATCAATGTTTAATATTTCATTTATTTTTTCAATAGAAATTTTTTCTCTTTTTGCAATATCTTTTGGAAAAACAAGAATCATTTTTCCAATTAAATTAAGATTTTTTGTAAAATTGATTAATGATTTGAATTCTTCTAATTTATTTTGTTTGAAAATCATTTTTATTAATTCTTGAGATAATCCTTTTTGTTTCAAATCTTTTTCAATTTCACTTTTTAATTTTGGTAAATCTTTTTTTGCTTGATTAATAAAATCTCTTGAAATTTTTAATAATGGTAAATCAGTTTCAGGATACATTCGTGCCTCTCCTGGCATTGGTCGTAAAAATTCTGTTGTGCTATCAGAAAGAACTTTTCTTACTTCTGAATTATTTTTTTTAGATTTAATTATTTCTTGTTGTCTTTTTATTTCATTATCAATTGTTTTGAGCATTATTGTAGGATTTTGAAAACCTTTTATTTCAACTCTATTACTTCCTTTTATAGAAACATTAACATCTTGTCTTATTGTTCCAATTCCTCTTTTAACTTTACAACTTCGTAATATTTCTCCAATTTTAAGTGCTGTTTCTTTTGCTTGCTCAGGGGTTTTAATATCTGGGGCAGTTGCGATTTCAATTAAAGGAATTCCTAATCTATCTAATCTGTAGATTGTTTTATTTTCATCTTCATTTATTTTCCTAGCTGAATCTTCCTCAAGACAGATTATATCAATTCTTACTTTTCCCTCTTTTGTTTCAATATATCCATCATATGCGATCATTACAGTTCTTTGAAATCCTGAAGTGTTTGAACCATCAATTACTGTTTTTCTCATAATTTGTGTTATTGGGATTATTTTTGCATTAAGTAATATTGAAATTTGTAGTGCAATTTTTAATGATTCTTGGTTTATTTCATGCGGAGGTTCTTCATCTAATTCAATTAAACAAGTTGAATCATAGCCCTCATAAATAAATGATTTGTTTAATGTTGATTGGTATTTTGCTGCTTTGTCAATTTTTCCTGATTCTCCTACAACTGCGTGGAGTTTTCTTTTAATTCTAAAATCTGGCTCATCTTTTCTTAAAATTGACTGACAATTACAGAATAATTTTTTTGTATCAAGTTGCTGGTGAATTTCTAAACCACATTTTAGCCCTATTTTTTTGTAATCCATTTCCATATTTTAAAAAGTGAATAAGGATTAATAAAAGTTTGGAGATTTATTTTTTTATTTTAAAATATTTTTTCATAGTATCTTTTTCCAAAACTTTTATTAATATCTCTTTTTTATATTTATTATGAATTTTTTAAAAAAAGAGCTGAGTTATCTTAAGAATTTAACACCTCTTAGTAATGGGCATGCACCTACAAATTCAAAAAAAACTTTTGGACAGATGGCTTCGGATAAGTTAACTGCTGGAGCAGGTAGTTGGGCATTTATTATTTTATTTCTTGTTTTTTTATTTGTATGGATGCTTGTTAATACATCATTTTTAATTTTTGGACAAGCATGGGATGCTAAGCCATTTATTATGCTTAATCTTATATTATCTTGTCTTGCTGCAATTCAAGCACCAATAATTTTAATGAGTCAAAACAGACAAACACAGAGAGATAGAATTAAGGCAGAATATGATTATAGAATTAATAAAAAAGCAGAAAAAGAAATTAGAGAAATTAGAGATTTTTTATTGAAGAAGAATAAGAAGAAAAAATAGTTTAATTTTCCAATCGATTATTTAATTCGCCAGCAAAATTTGTAAGCATTAATTTTTTTATTTCTTTTTTATCTTTTGTTTTAGCTAAAACCCAACCAAGTTTTACAAATGCTGTTTCGCTTAACATATCTTTGAGATAAATTATTCCTGTATTAAGAAGTGCTCTTCCTGTTGAATAAACTAAAGGGTCGAGTCGTCCGTGAATTGTTTGAGCAGTTGTGCAAATTATTATTCCTTTATTTTGGATTTCTTTTAACTTTGGAATCCAATTATTTCTTGAATCGTTTGCTGCAATTTGCCCTAACCCAAGAACTTCTAATATTATTCCTTTGTATTTTTTCTTTGCATAATATTCTAAGATGTCTGGATTTTGTCCTGGATAATATTTTATAAGTGCTATTTTTTCTTGAAATTTATTATCTAGTTTTGTTTTTATTTTTTTTCTGATTTTATGTTTTGATATTATTTCTATTCTATCTGGGAAGATTTTTGCAAATGGTTTAGCATTAATTGCTTTGAAGGCATTTCTTTTTGAAGAATGCATTTTTCTAACTTTTGTCCCAGGAATCGCGTAACAGAAATCATCATTGGTTGTTGCGTGTCCGACCAACATTACTTCTGCAATATCTGAAATTGCTGCTATTACTGCACATTGTAAATTTAGTGTTGCGTCTGAAGATGCTCTGTCAATGCTTCGCTGAGAATATGTTAAGACAACTGGTTTGTTTAAATCTTTTAAGAAAAAACTTAGTGCTGCAGCAGTATAATGCAATGAATCTGTTCCATGAGTTATAATTATTCCTTTAATTTCTGAGTTGTTTAATAATTTCTCTGCGGTTTTTGCAAGAATTTGCCAGTCCTTTGAGTCCATTTCTCCTGAATCTTTTACAAAAGGAATTTCAACTTTAGAGATATTAATTTTTTTAAATAGTTCTGGATATGTGTTGAATAATTTTTCTGGAGTATTGAGTGCAGAAGCACCCCCTGTTTTTGAATCATAACGAGAAGCAATTGTCCCTCCAGTCATAATCATTGCAATATTTGGTTTTTCTTCATCTTTTTTTATTTCAAGAGTTTCTTCTTTTTGTTTTGATTTTTTTATTAATTTAATTTCTAAAATATCTTTTTTATTAAATCCTATATTGTATCCTGTATCTAATTTTAAAAGAACAATTCCTTTTTCTGAATCTGGTGTTTGAAGAAGTGTTCCTTCATATATTTTTTGAGTTAAATGGATTTCAACATAATCTCCTAGAGAGGTGTCTGATTTCATGATAAAAGAAATTTTAAAAGATATAAAAAAGTATTGATTAAATTAATAAAGTATTTTTCTTTTATGAAATTATGGTAAAGATTGGTTTGGAAATTCATGGATATTTAAACATAAATGAAAAACTTTTTTGTGATTGTAAATCTGAACATGGTTTGAAACATTCTAAACCAAATACAAATATTTGTCCAATTTGTACTGGGCAGCCAGGTTCTAAGCCGATGTTGCCGAATAAATTTGCAATTGATAAATGTATAGAAATCGCACTGATTTTAGGATGCAAAATTAATGAAAAATTAACTTGGCAAAGAAAACATTATAGTTGGCCTGATTTACCTAAGGGGTTTCAAAATACAATTTCTGGTCCTTATGCAACACCCAATGGCGTTAAGGGAAATTTTTTGGGAATTAATATTACTGAATGTCATTTGGAAGAAGACCCTGCGAGCTGGAATCCTAAGACAGGAGAAATAGATTATAATCGTTCTGGTTCACCTCTTATTGAAATAGTTACAGACCCTGATTTTAAGAATTCAGAGGAAGTTGTAGATTGGTTAAAGCAGTTAATTACAACTCTTAGTTATATAAAAGCGATTGATAAAAAATCTGGAATTAAGGCAGATGTAAATGTTTCTGTTGCTGGTGGAGAAAGAATTGAGATGAAAAATATTAATAGTTTGAAAAATATTAAGATGGCGATTGATTTTGAAATTGAAAGACAGAAAAAAGATTTGCCGAAGATACAAGAGACTAGAATGTTTGATGAAACTAAAGGAGTTACAAAATTAATGCGAATTAAAGAAACTGCACAAGATTATCGTTTTATTACTGAGCCTGATTTGCCATTGATTATAATTGATAAAAAAAGAATTTCTAAAATTAAATCCAGTTTGCCAGAGACACCGCACAAAAAATTAAAAAAATTAATTAGCAAACATAAAATTGAAAAAAAGCATGCAGAAATTTTAACAAAAAAGTTAGACATTGTAGAATTTTTTGAAAAGGTGATTGAAAAAGCTAACCCAAAATTAGCTGTTAGATGGGTGACTGAAGAATTGCTTAGGGTTTTAAATTATGTTAAAAAAGAAATGGAAGAAGTGAATATAGACCCTTATAATTTTATTGAACTTTTGGATTTAATTGAAAGTGGTGCCTTGACTGAACTTAAGGCCAAAGATATTTTAAATGAGTTTATTCCAAATTCGTTTTCTCCTAAAACAAAACTTAAGGCACATTCGAAGATTTCTTCTGAGGATGAAATTGGAAAATTTATTAGAGAAGTGATAAAAAATAATATTAAAGCTGTTAAAGATTTTCGATTAGGAAAAAAAGAATCTTTTAATTTTTTAATAGGTCAAGTAATGAAACTTAGTGATAAGCGTGCTGATTTTAAAAAAGTTAAAGATTTGTTGTTGGAAGAATTAGGTTAAAAAAATATTTTAAAGAAATATCATAAACAAATCTGGAAGGAATCGGTTTCGTGAACAAGTTACTCACTGCATTCCGAAATTGAAAATTTCGAAACACAATCTCGTGATTTCGTGAACAAGTCACTCACTGCATTCCGAAATTGAAAATTTCGAAACACAATCTCGTGAACAAGTCACTCACTGCATTCCGAAATTGAAAATTTCGAAACACAATCTCGTGAACAAGTC
>JAUVHP010000003.1 GCA_030593225.1 archaeon | reverse complement strand
AAAAAATATAAAATGAAAAAAATTAATTTGCTTGGAACCGTACAAAAAGTAAAAAGGACATTTGATTCTAATTGGAGAACCGAGAAAAATAGGAAACTTGCTCAATCTTTTGGGGAAGAATTTTTTGATGGAGATAGAATAAATGGTTATGGAGGATACAAATATGATGGAAGATGGAAAAATGTAGTAAAAAAATTACAAGAAGTTTATGGAATTGATTCTGAAAGTTCTATTTTAGATGTTGGATGTGCGAAAGGCTTTCTCTTATATGATTTAAAAACAGAAGTTTCTGGGATTGATGCTATTGGATTAGATATCTCAGAATATTCTTTAAATCATGCTATGGAGGGGTTTGGAAAATATATCTCTCGAAATAAAAAAGATAACTTTCGGAAACTTGAAGAAATAGCAAGAAAAAATATACTTCCTTTTTTGATAAAGGGTAGTGCCGACGATTTACCTTGGCCAGACAATTCTTTTGATGTTGTTTTGTCAATAAATACATTACATAATCTTTCTGAAAACAAATGTAGGAAAGCATTGATTGAAATGCAAAGAGTTTGTAGAACTAATAAAATGTTTGTTCAAGTTGATTCTTATGAAACAGAAAAGGAAAAACAAAAAATAAATAATTGGAATTTGACAGCTCAAACAATTTTGCATGTGGATGATTGGTTATCTTTATTTAAAGAAGTTAGCTATAAGGGAGATTATTTTTGGACAATTTTTGATTCAGAAAATTAATTTATTAATTAAATTTTATAAAAACTAAAAAAATATTATAAAAATGGGGAAAAACATAGATTTTGTTATTGATGGGCATAAAATACATTTACATCCTGAAAAAACAGCCCTCTGGAAATTCTCTGGAGATTGTTATCCAATCCATATAGAAATTGGAGCAACAGCGAGATGTAACCAATCTTGTAGTTTTTGTGCCCTTGACTTTATGAATCATAAAAAGATAGATATTAATTCACAAATTATGTTAAATGCTTTAGAAGATATGGCTCGGCCCTCTAGAAAATACCAGATTTCTTTTGCCAAAAAAGAGGAGACCTCCATTTATAGAGATAGTGTTAAATCAGTTATGTTTGGTGGAGAAGGTGAACCTACTCTACATAAAGATTTGGGATTATTTGTACAAAGGGCAAAAGAATTAGGATTGGATGTGTCCTTAACAACTAATGGAGTTAGATTTACAAGAGAACTACAAGAGCAATGTTTACCTTACTTATCTTGGATAAAGTTTAGCGTTGATGCAGGCACATCTAAAATGTACGAACAAACACATGGAGTTCCTAAAAAACAATTTGAAATTTTGATGAAAAATATTGCAGATTCGGTAAAATTAAAAAAACGATACAATTTAGAAGCAACAGTTGGGACACAATTTTTAATGTTGCCTGAAAATTCCAATGAACAAGAAGCAAGAGAATTAGTCAAAAGATTAGAACAAATAAACCCTGGCTATCTTTCTGTCAAACCATATTCGGACCATCCTCTAAATCATAAAGAATTAATACTTAAACAAAAACAACATAGAGTATTAGGTTACCTTTTCAAAGAGTTGGAAAAAGATGTTGATTTCAAAATTGAATTTAGAGATTCAACAAGAACCAGAATTGAAGAAGGCCATAATTCTCCAGAATGTTATGGTTTGTCTTTCATTAGTTTAATTGATTCAAAAGGAAATGTCTTACCATGTAATTTATTCTATGATAAAGAAGAATTTATTTATGGCAATCTAAATAGAGAAAGTTTTAGTAAAATCTGGACAGGGGAAAAAAGACAAGAAATTTTACAAAAATTAAAATATAAAGGGTTGGGAGAATGTCGTAGTGGTTGCAGATGTGATGCAAGTAACAGATATCTTCAAAGATTGGTAATGCCTCAAGCTCATGATAATTTCACCTAAGATGAAAAACATTATTTTGCCAGAATCATATAAATTTATTTCGGCATTTCTTACATTTAGATGTAATCTTGATTGTAGTTTTTGTGTTAATTATTCTTCTAATAAAAATTTTAAAAGAAATAGATTTGATGAAATGTCTGGAGAAGATTGGGTCAAATCTTTGAATAGGATAGAATCCTCCCATGGAGTTCCAATTACATTTCTAGGAGGGGAACCTTCAATTCATAAAGATTTTATTTATATTATAAATAATTTAAAGCCAGAATTAGAAATTGATATTCAAACAAATCTTTGGTGGAATAAAAAAAAATTAGATCGATTTGTTCGCGAAGTTTCTCCTGAAAGAATAAAGAGAAATTCCCCTTATCCTTCGATTAGAGTTAGTTATCATCCAGAAACGATGAAAGAAGGAGAAAGAGTTGTAGAAAATGCTATAATATTAAAAGAGAATGGTTTTGATATTGGAATGGAAAGTGTAATGCATCCAAGTCCTCTTAATTTAGAGGCCTTAGAAAAAATGAGTTTAAAATGTAAAAATGTTGGCCTTAATTTTCGGGAAAAGTCTTTCTTAGGAATCTATGAAGGGAATGATGATCTAGGCAGACCTTTTTCTATTACTTACGGAGATTATTCAAAATATCCTGGGGCAATTTTCGGGAAAAAATCTCTTAATAGTATGTGCAAAACTTCCGATCTTTTAATAAACCCAGAAGGAGACATTTATAGATGCCAAAGAGATATTCTTTTAACAGAAAATTCTATAGGAAATTTATTAAATTCAAATTTTCAATTATCAAATAAATTTAGGCCATGTCATAATTATGGGCAATGTCATCCTTGTGATGTAAAAGTGAGAACAGATTATAAACAAAAATTTGGCCATACAGGTGTTGAAATAAAAGATATTAATTAATCCTATTTCTTATTTTATTTTTTAAGGTGATGAATAATTTTGTTAAAAAATAATTCTTTTGTCTTATCCTCTGCAAAAAACTTCTTACTGAAAAACACATATTACAATTTCTACAAATTAACCCAAAATTATAGTTAAATTTATTTCTTATTAAACAATTTTTATAGATAACTGTTTCTTTACAAAAAGGACATTTTATTTTAAGAAAATAAATATTTTTTCTATTTGTTTTTTTAATTTTAGGAGATACAAAATTTCCATAGTCTCTTAATGAATCATATAATGATTTCTCTAAATTTTTAAATTCTTGTGAAGACATCGCTTTAGTCATATTTAAAATATTATCTGGACCCATATTAAACTTGATAAAATTAAGCTTATTTTTCATTATATTTTTTCTTACACAATATTCATATATTTCACTTCCAGGATAAGCCTTAACAAATCCTAAATTTACTTGTGCTTTACAATTTTTTTCCAATAATTTATTGTTTCATTAGAGGTTTCTTTTGTTTCTGCAACATCTCCAAATATAAAATTAGCTTGAACAGCGATTCCTACTTTTAATGTTTGATTAAATGCTTTGTTTATTTGTGTGGGAGTGATTGGTTTCCTCATACTTTTCAAAATAATTGGGCTAAAACTTTCAAATCCATAACTAATTGAACTACAACCTGCATCTTTCATTGTTTTTAGCATCTTTTCATCAATAGTGTTAACTAATAATTGACAAGTCCATTTTATTTCCTTTTGTAACTTTTTAGATAATTTTTTAATTTTTTTGCAAAATTCATATAATCTTTTTTTATTAGCAGAAAAACAATCATCATAAATAAGAATATTATTAATCATATATTTACTAACCATTAAATCCAATTCTTTCATGATATCATCTATAGACCTTGACAGATACTTTTCTGAATGCCAACAAAAACTACAATTAAAAGGACATCCTCTACTTCCTAAAATAGGATAAGTTCTTGGAAAATCAAATCCATTCTCATAATATGCATTATTACAAACAGAATTATTTAGATATTTATCAAATTCAAAGCCTTCAAAATCTGGCAAAGATATTAAATTTAAATCGTTTATTGATTCACGATTTGGCCCCCTAATAATCTCTCCTTTATCATAAAAAATTATTCCTTTTATGTTTTTTAAATTATTTTTTTTATTTAAATTTTTAAGTAAATCTAAAATTGTTAATTCCCCTTCTCCAATAACTCCAAAATCAGGTTTTAATGAACACATCATTAATTCGGGCTCACTTGTAATTATCGGGCCACCCACAACTATTAAAGGATTAGTTTTATGAGACCTAATTGTTTTTATTATTTTTTCTAATATATTGTAAATAAGGGCATTCCCTCCAGTGCATATTAAATTATATTTTTTAAAATTTAATTTTTTGATTATTAAATCTTCTATAGTTCCATCATAATGATTTAAATTTAGACAATCTACTGGATATCCTACAGATTTTAATGTAGAAGAAATATATGCTAAACCCAATGGAAAAGAATAAGTAAAATCCTTTTCAATCATAGAAGAGTATTTTGGGATAATTATTAATATATTCATAAACAAATGTTATTTATTGTTATTTTAAATATTTATATTTATAAAAAGAGAATTATAAAAAACTTAAAAAAAATTCCACCAGAAGATTATCTCCCAAAAATCTTCTTTAAAATCATTAAATCGTTCTTATCAAAAGAATTTGTTAACACAATTAATCCCAAATAAATTGTTATAAATAATATTCCTGAAAAAATTAACCAAACAAGATTCATCTCAACAAAATTGCTTATCCAAAATAATAAGCTTGTTGGGATTAGTGAAATTAAAAATATAGCTAACATTTTTCTTCTAAAAGGCAAAATTCTATTAAAATGATAATTTTCTATTATTGCCAAGAAAGATAAAATTGTTAATGACATAAACGTTGCAAAAGCTGCTCCATTGATACCATATTTTGGGATTAAAATCCAATTAAGCATAAAATTTATTATAGAAACAGAAATTATATTTATTAAGATTATTTTTGTTTTTCCTTTCGATAAAAGTAAATTTCCTGAAACAATACTCATAACAGAAATAAATTGTCCCAATACTAAGAATCTTAAGGCATTCATTGCTGGAAGATATTCTGTGCCAAAAAATAGATTAATAAAAATTCCAGGAAATAATAACATCAAAATTGTTAAAGGTAAATTCAAGATAAATATCCATTTTGTTATTTGTTTTGATAATTCTTTTACTACTATAATGTTTTTGGAAGATAATTCTCTTGTTATTAGTGGGAAAAACATTTGCATAAAAATTTCGGAAGAGAATGCCAAAAGGGCTACAAGAGGAATTGCGGCATTGTAAATTCCCACCCAATAAGCATCATTAAAATAACCTATTAGAAATGTATCTAACCAAAACATCAAAGTTCCTATAATCGCTAAAAAAATTAATGGCCAAGAATATGAAAAGAATTTTTTTCTTAAATCACATTTATCTTTTTTTGTTAATTTGTATTTTAAAAAAATATAAGGTAATTTAAATTTACAATAAAGATATGAAAATATCAATCCTGAAAAAATACCTATAAAATAAGAAAAAGAAATTGCCTTAAAAGATTTTAATCCTAAAAAGATGAATAAAATTATAAAAAATAATTTAAAGAAATTTTGTAAGATGTTTACTCCAAAAGAATTTGCTTTTATTTTCTCGTGAGCTCTTATTGTTCCAAAATAGATATTTGAAAAAATTTGAAGAGGGATTAGAAATGCGAATACTTTCAAATAAAAAATTAAATCTGGATTATGAAAAAGTTTAATTGAAATAAATTCAGAGGTAAAATATAATAAAATTGCAAAAAAAACTGAAGAAACTAATAAAACATTTTTTGAAATATTTATAATATATTTTATTTTTTCTTTTTCTTTACTTGCTCTGTATTTAGGGATAAATCTTGTAATTCCCTCGATAAAACCTAATGAAGCAAAAACTACAAAAAGTCCTACAATCATAAATGCTATTGAAAATAATCCATAAACCTCTGGGCCGTAATATCTTGCAATAATTATTCTATAAAAATACATAAAAAGTTTTGACAAAAAGATTGCTACAAATACAAAAAGAGAAGATTTTGCTAAAAGACTTAAATCTCTTTCAATTATTTTATCATTTTTATCCATATTTTCCCAAAGAATAAATATTTTTTAAATCCACCTAAATTAATTTTTTAATTTTTCATATATCTCTTGACTCAACCCACTTTTTTTAACAAAATCAGAACATTTTGGGAGACTATTTTGTGTTCCTGCATCACTCCAAAATCCATCTATAATATGATAACCTAATCTTCCTTCTTGCAAATATAAATTATTAACATCTGTTATCTCTAATTCCCCTCTTTCTGAGGGTTTTAATTTTCTTATTTTTTCGAAAACTGTTGAGTCATAAAAATAAAGACCTGTTACTGCTAAATTTGATTTTGGTTCTTTTGGTTTTTCCTCTATAGAAATTATTTTATCTTCTTTAATTTCTGCCACTCCAAATCTTTCAGGATCGTCTACTTTTTTTAAAAATAACATTGCTCCCAAATTAGAATTTTCAAAATGTTTAGCAGCTTTATAAAAATCTTCTTCAAATATATTATCCCCTAATATAACTGCAATTTTTTCATTTTTTATAAATGGTTCAACAATCGAAAGTGCTTGTGCAATTCCTCCTGCTCGATGTTGATAATGATAAGAAAAATTTATATCTGAATTTAAACTCGAAAGACATTTTGCAATATCTTGGAAATGTTCTCCTCCTGTTACAATACTTATTGAATTTACTTTTATTTTATTTAAAGTATTTAATGGGAATTCTATCATCGGAACTTGGCCTACTGGAAGAAGGTGTTTATTTGTAACTTGGGTTAATGGCCAAAGTCTTGATCCGGTTCCACCTGCTAAAATTATTCCTTTCATTTTTTTTAAACTTTGTTTGTAATTTTCTAAACACTCTTTTACTGCATTATTTATCTCTGGCAAAATAATTCCTTCAGATTTAAGCTTATCTGTGTTTAAATAACAATTAGATCTTTTTGCTACAATAACTTTATCCAAGTCCTCTAAAGAGAATTTTTCAAATTGATGGGTTGAATCAATAATTTCCTTGTAAAGATTCATTACTTCTACTGCAGATGTGGTTCCTGGATTTACAAAATTATAAATTCCATTTGCTCTTTTTGTAATTAATTTTCTTAAGCCCTCTAAAAAATGAGGAACCGTAGTCATTGAGTTTTGTGTGTCAATTAATTTTTCGTATTCTCTAATTTTGTCTATAAAATTTCTTGAACTTGGTCTATCATCAATAGGCATTCGTATTCTTAACTGCAAACAAGGATATTCTAAAAGAATTTTTTCAGAAAGAATTTTAGTTCTTGAATACAATGATCCTTCAAAATTTGGATTATCTAATTCACTAAATCCTTTTCCATTATTATCTCCAAAATAAATACATCCACTACTAATATGAACAAGATAAATATTTTGCTTAGAACAAAAAGAAACTAACATTGAAGGCACAGTGATATTGGAAAAAATTGTTTCTTCTTTATGACTTTCACACCAATCTATATTTGGCCTTCCTGTTTTTCCAATTACATTAATTACAACTGTTGGTTTTTTTTCTGTTAAATAATTTTCTAGAGATTCTTTATCTAAAATTCTAAAATCTGAAAGTTCATAACCTAATTCTTCTGCAATTCTTTTTCCTAAAAATCCTTTCCCAAAAACCAATCCTTTTTCATTCATTTTAATCGTTTCCACCAATCTTGATTATTTTTATACCACTCTATTGTTGCTTTTAAACCTTGTTCAAAATTATATTCTGGACTCCAACCTAATTCTTTTTGAACTTTACTAAAATCAATTGCATATCTAAAATCATGCCCTTTTCTGTCTTCTACATACTCAATCATTTCTTCCACACATCCAAATTGTTCCAATATCATTTTAGTTATTTCAATATTTGTCTTTTCCTCATTTCCTCCTAAACAATAAGTTTCGCCAATTTTTCCCTTATGCAATATTAAATCAATGCCTTTATTATGGTCTTCTACATGTATCCAATCTCTTACATTTAAACCATTTCCATAAATAGGAACTTTCTTGCCTTCAATTAAATTGGTTATAAATAAGGGTATTAATTTTTCAGGAAATTGATATGGACCATAGTTATTAGAACAATTTGAAATGGTTATTGGTAAAGCAAATGTATCAAAATAAGCCCTAACTAGGTGGTCTGAGGCAGCTTTAGAAGCAGAATAAGGTGAATGGGGATTATATGGGGTTATTTCTGAAAATTTTTCTTCTTTTCCTAATGTTCCAAAAACCTCATCTGTACTTATATGATGAAATCTTTTTTTACCATTTCTTAATGCAGCATCCAGTAAGATTTGTGTTCCTAAAACATTTGTTTTTACAAACTCTCCTGCATTTGCAATACTTCTATCTACATGACTTTCTGCTGCAAAATGGATAATAGCATCAACTTTTTTAACTAAGGAATTAACTAATTCTTTGTCACAAATGTCCCCTTGCACAAATTCATATTTTGGATTATTTTCAATAGATTTTAAATTTTCTTTATTTCCTGCATAAGTTAATTTATCTAAATTTATAACAGAATAATTAGGATATTTATTTAGAATATATAATATAAAATTACTTCCAATAAATCCACATCCACCTGTAACTAATATTTTCATTTTTTCAATTATTCTAAAAAAGGATAAATATTTTTTAAATTCATCTATTAAAAAAATTATAAATTCCAGTTACTAAATCTTTAAATAAATATTTTTTAAATCCACCTAAAAATTTTAATCAACAATCCGATATTTATCAAAATATTTTTTTGTCTTTTGCCATTCGTCTTTTGATTTATTTTTTTCTATATGTTCAACTGTCTTTTTGGCCATATCCCAACACTGGTCCATATTATTATAATTAAATAAACCAGGTCTTCCAATTGTATAAAATCCTTTTATGTTTTCTAAATAATTAATTACTGGTATAAGATTTTTTTGAAATCCTTTTTTGTAAATAGGGTAAGTTCTTTCTGTTGATTTTACAAAATGGTAATCTATGTCTTCTTTTTTTAAAATTTTAATTTTTTCTAATTGAAAGATGATTTTTTGAATGTTATTTTTACTTGCATCTTTTGTTGTTTCAACCATTAGAATAGTTTTATCTTCTGGTCCAAGATTTGGAGAAAAGGCCTTTTGTTCGCTAATTCTATGAAATAAAAATTTAGCTTCAGGAAAAAACATCCAGCAATCTTTTAAAATTCTTGGTTTATTTATTACAAAGTAAATTATATTTATTCCTTGATAATTTAAATTTTCTGTAGATTGAATTAATTCTTTTGTTTTTTTTGCATCATTAATTATTTTTATTACTGTGTCTAAATAAGCTGTTGAAATAAAATAATCTGGTTTTATTTTTTTATTTTTAATTTTTACAAATTCTATTTTTTTGTCTTTTATTTTTATTTCTGAGATGTCTGTATTCAATAAAATTTTTCCTTTATTTTGTATTATTTTTTCTGCTAATGAATCTAATAATTGCTTGATTCCTTTTGGAGGATAATAAAAATATTCTGCACTGATATTTTTTGTATTTTTAAATAAAATTCCTTTTATTAATTCGAAAATTCCAGAAATTGCAACTCTTCTTATTGCCAATTCTTTATCTAATTCTTGTGGATTTGAGGTCCAAACTTTTTTTGCATAATCTTTAAAAGATAATTCATACATTGTTTTTCCAAATCTATTTATCAAATAATTTTCATAAGAATCATCTGAAAGTTTTTTCAAAGATTTGGAAAAAATATCAATTCCTGCATTGAAAGCTGTAAAAGGTATTTTTGTTGCAATTTGTGAAATCTGCAATGGGAAATCAAAAGAATTATTTTTTAGATAAATACTATTTTTCTTTTTTATTTTTAACAGGGGAACAACTTGTTTTATTTCTTCTAAAATTCCTGGAAGTTCGGTATAAATTTTATGTGGTCCGTAATCTAAAATAAAATCTTTATGTTCAAAACCCCTCGCAGTTCCCCCAATAAAAGATTCTTTTTCTATTAATGTAACTTCAAAATCTTTATTTTTAGAAAAATAATATGCACTAACAAGTCCTGTAATTCCTGCTCCTAAAATTATAATTTTTTTCTTTGGCATTAAAATAAAAGGAAAATAAGAGTTTAAAAAAATGTGTTTGGTTGAGTATAATTAACAAATAGGAAAATTCTTTACCCAAGGAGTAAATTTGGAGACATACCCATTTATCGCGTGTGCCCAAATGGAATGTCCTGAACTATATTGGTCGTGCCTTTGAATATAATTTCCTTTTAATCCACTTTTAATTTCATTTTTAGCAGATTCTATTAATCTTTCTGTCAGAAATATTGAAGGATTATTGTCTACAAGATACTCTGTATATGCTCCGTACTTCACATCACTTTCACATCTTGCATCATCATTTGCTACAATTAAAACCTTCCCTTCTAACTCTAAAATCCTCTCATTATCTTTTTTTAAGGGAGGATTTTTATCTGCTTTCCTTGCCAAATAAATTCCTAATTTAGAATTAACTGTAACTCCTCCATTAAATTCTGTTCCAAATATTAAACCTTCCTCAAAATAATTTTTTATTTCTTCCTCGCTGAATGCCCCACATACTATAGCGTGATTCAAAAAAGCAGAACCTCCTCTTTCTTGTATTTCTTTTAAGGTTTCCCTTACTTCTCTTCCTCCAGAAATATTATTCTTATAATTAAGATTTAAAGCTAAAATATGTTGTCTTGGATTTTTTAATACAATTTCTTGGGGTCTAAGAATATGAAATTCTTTTTCTTTTCCTTCTTTATCTTCATAAATTATTTTTGTTTCTATTTCAGAAAATTCAACTTCATAGTCTTTTAAAGGGTCAGCTGTAGCAATTAAATTTTTGTATCGCTCTTCTTCAAATGGCTTCTTTTTATCTAAATGGGCCATGATATCTAACACTCCTTGAAAATCTCGCCCATATTTAACACAAGTTTTAAAAAAGAAATTTAAATTAAATGGTGCAAAAAACATTTCGTGTTTATTTCTATAATCTGTCCAAAATCCATGTGAATGCAAACTTCCTTTTTTTATTTCTTGTTGTGAGGAGGAGGTTTTCATTTTAACCAAAAGTTGTTATTGCCATTTTTATATCGTCAAAGATTTCTCCTTTTTTTATGCTTCTAAATAACCTATTTGCTATATAAGTTGGTCTAAAATAAAATCTTTTATGAAATTTGTTATAATATTTTTCTAAAGTTTTCCAACTTAAATTTGGGTGGTCATAAACTTTTGAAGCTGTGTGAAAATTATATCTGCTCCAATCTTTTGTTTTTATTATTCCTCTTTTTTCAAAATCTTCAAATAAAGGTGTTGAAGGCAAGGGTAAAAGAATTGTTGCTTTTGCGTAATCCAATCCTAATTTGCAGGCAAAGTCAATTGTTTGATTCATTGTTTCAATTGTATCTTCAGGTAACCCTATCATAAAAAATCCTGAAACTTCCATTCCGGCTTCCTTGGCCCATTTAACTGCATTAATTGCTTGTTGAGTTGTTGTTCCTTTTTTAATTGATTCTAAAATATAATCATTTCCTGATTCAAAACCAAATGCAACTTTATAGCAACCTGCTTTTACACATTTTTGGAAAAATTCTTTATCAACACAATTTACTCTAACACCACATTCAAGTTGCCAAGTAAATTTTAATTTTCTTTTTATAATTTCGTCGCAGATAGCTTTTGCACGATTTAAATCTGTTGCAAACATATCATCCCAAACATGAATTTCTTTAAATCCACATTTTAATAATTCTTCAAATTCATTCACAACTCTTTTAACAGATTTTGCACGAAATTGTCTTCCAAATACTGCTTTATTACAATATGTACAACCATAAACACACCCTCTTGAAGTCATTATTGTCCCTACTGGCGATTCTTTTGCTATTGCCTTTGGATTCATGTAGATTTTAGGATTTACTAAATGCCACGCAGGCATTGGCAACTCATCTAAATTCTGAATCAATTCTCTTTCGGAATTTTTTCTTATTTCTGATTTTTTTGTTTTATAATAAATTCCTTTAATATTTTTCAAAGGTTTTCCAATTACTATTTCCTGCAAAGTTATATCTCCTTCGTTCCTAACAACAATATCTATTGAATCTTCTTTTATTACTTCTTCTGGATAAATTGTAGGATGCACCCCCCCTGCAATAATTATTGCTGAAGGAAATTTTTCTTTTATGAATTTTGCTACTTTTTTTGCTTCGTTAAATAATAATGTAGTAAAAGTTAGACCAACAAAATCTGGGTGGTATTTATTTAGAATTTTTTCTATTTTATGAAATGGTTTTTCTGATATCTGCAAATCAAGTATTTTGCAATCTGCTCCAATTTCTAAAACAGAACCCGCAAGTTCGGCCAAAGAAACCAAAGGTCTAGGAGCAATGATTCCTTTTAGTGCAGATTCTCCATAAACCCTTATTGTTGAAGGCATATTCATTAAGAGTACTTTTTTCATAAAATTAAAGCAAATTTTGTTTATTTAAAGATTTGTAGGATTTATTAATAACTACCTTATAGGCTTAAAAATATAATATTTATAAAAATAAATAAACTCAAATAACCTTATATCTCTCCAAACTAAACTTTTAATTAATCTTGAAAATACCATAAATTTTGTTCCAAAATTTATTAAGTAATATAACTTATTTTTTATTATAAATTTTACAAAACTTTTTGGCAAAATTGGAATTACATTCATTAAAGAAGAAAATTTTTGTAAATCTTTTTTATTTTTAACACTTCCACCCAAGATATAAGATGGACTTAATCCTTTTTCTATTTTTTCCACATCTTTTTGAGATAAATTTCCTGCCTTAATCATATGCCCAATAATATCTGTTTTTGGGAAACATTTCAACCAATAACAATTAATAGTATCTGGTTTAATTTCATTATAAAATTTTGCTGCTTTTATTTGTTCTTTTTCTCCCTCATAAGGAAAACCAAGTATATGATCAATCTCTAATTTTATTTTATTTTTTTTAATAATTGTTGATGCTTTTTTTATTATTTCATTGGTTTCATATCTATGAATAATATTTTTTCTTGTATTTTCGCAAGTTGTCTGAACCCCTATTTGAATAGTATCACACCCAGCCCATTTTAATATTCTAATATTATTTTTATTTATACAATTAACATGGCCAATGCATCTGAAAGGAACAGATATTTCTTTTTTATACTTTTTACAAAATTCTTCTATCCATTTATTATCTGTCATAAAAACGTCGTCTATTATTGAAACAAATTTATAATTATATTTTCTTTTTGCAAATTTCAATTCAGAAATTACATTATCAACACTTCTTTGTCTTAGATATTTTCCTTTATTTTTGTATATTTTTTTATACATATTATTAAAACAATAAGTGCAAGAGAATGGGCACCCTCGTGCAGTAAGAATAGAATAATTTTTTTTTGTATAAGGGATTACATTATAAAATAAATTTTTGTCTGGAAAAGGTAAATCATCTAGATTTTTAACTAAATCTCTTACCTTATTTTTCATAATTTTTTCTCCTTTTCGATATACAAGATTTTTGATTTTTGAATAATCTTTATTTTTTTCTAAAGCTTTAATAAGTTCCAACATAGCGTATTCTCCTTCTCCAGTTATTACAAAATCTATAAAATTATTAGACATTACTTCTTCTGGAACTGACGTTGGATGAACCCCTCCAAACAATATTGGAAGATTAAGATTTTTTTTAATGTGGTTTGCTAAATTTAACGCCCATTGATAATTATCTGTCAATACACTAAATGCAATTATATCTGGTTTACTTTTTTTAATATCTTTTAAAATTTTTTTTGTATAATTATATTTTTTAGCTAAAAAAGGCATATCCATATACCCATCATTAAAAAGTTGGGGGTCAAAAGATAACGCAACCTTATGCCCTTTGGATTTTAAAAATGAAGAAAGAGTTTCAATACCTACATTTTCAAATCTATTATATAAAAATAATACTTTCATAAATTTAAAGAAAATTTTGTTTATTTAAAGATTTGTAGGATTTATTAATTCTTTTCTTTTTACTCGTAAAATTGTTAAAACTTTTTAAATGAAAATGTTAAATAAGATGTATGAAACTATCAGTTATTATTCCCGCATACAATGAAATAGATACAATAGATACAATTTTAAAAAAAATAAAAAACATTAATATTTCTAAAGAAATTATTATTATAGATGATGGCTCAACTGATGGGACTAGAGAATATTTAGAAAGATTAAAGGGCTCAGAAATTAAAGTTATTTTTCATGAAAAAAATATGGGAAAAAGTTCTGCTGTTAGAACAGGGATAAAAAATGCAAGTGGAGAAATAACAATAATTCAGGATGCGGATTTGGAATATGACCCAGAAGATTATTATGAATTAATTAAACCAATTCTAGAAGGAAAATATAAAGTTGTTTATGGAACAAGATTCAAAATAGTTAATAAAATGTTTAATTTATCTCATAAATTTTTTCTTGCCAACCGTATTTTAACTTTAATGGCAAATATTTTATACAATGCAAAGATTACTGATGAACCAACTTGCTACAAAGTTTTTGACACAAAATTATTAAAATCTTTAAATCTTAAATCAAAAAGATTTGAGTTTTGCCCAGAAGTAACAGCTAAAGTAAGGAAAAAAGGGTATGAAATTTATGAAGTTCCAATAAGATATTATCCTCGTTCAGTAGAAGAAGGCAAAAAAATAAATTGGAAGGATGGTATTGAAGCTGTTTGGACCCTAATTAAATATAGGTTTGTTGATTAAATGGATAATTTAAAAATTATTAAAGGGATTATAAATTCAAAATTATTTGGAAAACCATTTACTTCAAAATTTTATGTTACAAGAAAATGTAATTTAAGATGTGGAATGTGTGGTGTTTGGAAACATACTGAATCTAAAGAAATGAATCTAGAAGAAATTAAAATTAGTGCAAAAAAGATGAAAAAATTAGGGATTTGCTATGTTGTGATTACTGGTGGAGAACCCCTATTAAGAAAAGATATTGTTGAGATTGTAAATATTTTTTCGAATTTAGGAATGTCAACACGTCTTCAAACAAATGGTTTACTTTTAACAGAAGAAAAATTAAACAAATTAATAAAAGCTGGTTTGAATGATATTACAATTTCAATTGATACATTAGATAATAAAAAACAAGATGAAATTTGTGGAATCAAATCATTAAATATGTCTGATAAAGCTTTGAGTACATTAAAACTTGTTTCTAAAAAAATGCCAAAAAGTATGACTATTGCAAATATAGTATTTAGTCATAAAAATATAGATGAAATAATAAAATTAATCAAAGTTTTAGATAGTTTAGATGTGTGGCCAACATTTTGCCCAGTAAGTTTAGCTGAAGAATCTAGTAATCAATTATTTAAAGCAAAAGCAGATTGTTTTAGTTTTACTAAAAAAGATTTGGATAAAATGGAAAAAATATTTAAAGAAATTTTTAAGTTGAAAAAACAAGGATATAAAATTTCTCTTTCTTCAGAATATCTTAAACAATCTCTAAATTATATAAAAACTAAAAATAAAAAATGGAAATGTGATGCAGGAAAATTATATTTTGTAATATTTCCAAGGGGACAATTTTCACTTTGTGATGATGTGGAAACGAAATATAATATTTTAGATAAAGATTTTGTAGAAAAATATAAAAGTAAAAAATTTAAGAATTTTATGAAACATTCTCGAAATAAATGTGAAGGATGTATTTATGGAATTTTTAGAGAAACTAGTGAATTAATTAATTCCCCATTAGTTCTTTTTGATAGATTTTTAACTATTTTCAGAGTTAAAAAAAGAGATTTTTTAAAAAATAAATTATTTAAAAATTAAATGAAAAAAATAACTTTAGTAAGTGGTGCTTCTTCTGGGCTTGGAAAAAAGATGGCTAAATTATTGTGTCAAAAAAACCACATAGTTTATGTTACTGCGAGAAGAAAAAATGAATTAGTAAATTTGCAAAAAGAGTGTTTAAATTATGAAGGGGAAATAAAAATTATTTGTGGGGATTTAACAAATACAAATTTTAGAGAGAAAATTATTTCACAAATATTAAAAGAAGAGGGAAAAATTGATTATTTGATTAACAATGCGGGATTTGGAAGAGTGGAAAGATTTGAAAAACAATCAATAAATGACATGGAAAAAATGTTTAATTTAAATGTTATTTCTTATATTCACCTAACAAATCTTGTATTAAAAAATATGTTAAAGAAAAATAAAGGGAAAATTATTCATGTTGGTTCTGTTGCAATTTTTGTTCCGCGTCCTGATTATACTGTCTACAATTCTACAAAATCAGCAATTTATGCATTTAATCGTTCTTTAAGATTTGAATTAAAAAATACTAATGTTAGTTCAAGCATGATTTTAGTGCCAAAAATAAAAACAGATTTTGCAAAAAATGCTTTTCAAAATTATAGCCAAGAAGAATGTAAAAAATATGTAAAAAATTTTAATAAAGATGCTGAAAATCCAGAAGTAATCGCTAAAAAAATAATTAAAAAATTAGATTCAAAAAAAGAAATTATAATCCCTAATTTTAGAGCTTTTGTTTGTTATGCATCAAGATATTTCCCAGAAACAATTAATTTAATTTTGGGTAAATTTTTTATTAAGAAAAATAAAAATTAATCTTTTTTTAAAATTTCTGGAAACAATTCCTTAATTAAAATAAATGGTGTTAAAATTGCAATGATAACATAAATCCACAAAACAAGGTATCCAAAATTATGTAAAAAGTTTTTTGTAAAAGTATCTAATTCATAACTATCATATCTATCTCCTTCCCACATAACCGGATAATAAAACCATTCATGAGTGCTATCAATTAATGAATAAATTTGCGGTTTGAGATTTAAAGTTGTTTTGTAAATATTGAAAAAATATTTAGATTTATAACCCTCATCATCCATCCCTCCTGCATTTATTGTTAAAATTTTTTGAGAATTATTTTTGAAAAAATCAATCATTTGTTCAACAGAAGCATTAAATTCTGGTTGGTTCTTAATTGAACCCCAACCACAATCATCATAAATACATTCAACAAAATAAACTGTTACAGGGATTATATTTCCTCCTTGCATTTGTTGTGTCTGTTCATAAATTCTTGAAAATAAAGAGGATTCTACATAATGTTTATCATGAAACATAAAAGCAATTCTACCACGATAAATTCGTGCATCTGCAATTACAATATCATTTTCTCCAATATTATCTATTGCAAAAGTTCTGGCTTTAAACATTGCACTTTTACTTGTTAGATAAGGTAACATTAAATAAATATTAATAATGAAAATTAAAATCAATATTCCAATTATTAATTTTTTGGTATCAAAGGCTTTAATTTTATTTGAAAAAGTTACTATGAATAAACTTGCAGACAAACAAAGGGGAATCATAAAAGGTGCAAAATGTGTTTGGAGAGGTTGAGTTCCAATAAGAAATATAAATGGAATTAAATTTAAAAGTATTAAAAATTTCACGAATCTTTTTTTAGAAGAAAAAATTAAAAATAAACCTAAAAATCCAAATAAAGAAATCAATGGGTCTAATGCCCAAAAACTTTTTATCATTCCAGGAGCAGAAGCAATAAATTTTGGAATGGTAAATGTTCCTCCTGAACCCCCTTGTAATCCTGCATAAAGCTCTGGAGCAAAATGAAAAAATCTTTCAAAAAGAATATCTGAAATACCTTTTTCTCTATAAAGAAGATAATTATAAATCAAAACAGGGGCCATTGAAATTGTAAAAATGATGGAACCGATAATTAATGGTTTTTTATTTTTTCTAAAAAGCTCATTTCTTTTTTGAATGTCTTTTTCTTTAAAGAGCATATAAATAAAATAAATAGCAAACGCAGGGATGAAAACTACAGTAATTGGCTTAATCAACATGGCAACTGCTAATAAAATAAAAACAGGCAAAACAAATCTTTGTTTTTTTTCTATTCCATTAATAAAATAATAAAATGCAAAAAGAATAAAAAATATCATTGCCTCATCCATTTCTATTAAAGCATATCTTATATGAAACCAGGAAATTGCTAATAAAAAAGAAGCTATCAAGGCAACTTTTTCATTAAACAATTTTTTAGAGATTAGATATAGCAAAGGAATTGTTAAAAGTCCGAAGAAGAAAGATAAAAATCTTGCAGAAAAAGAATTTACTCCAAATAATTTATATGCTAAATCTGTAAGGTAAAACCAAAGAGGGCATTGATTCTGTAAATTGATAACTCCTGAATTAGAAATCCCTATTGCATGAACTCCATGAACCATTTCATCTGCAACTTGAGGAGTTATATTACTCACTGCAAAAAATCTTAAAACAAATCCCAAAATCATAATTAAAACCAACCATTTTCTTGGGTCTTTTGAAAGAAAAAAATTTAGTGTTTTATCAAGAATTTTATCAAAGATATTTTTGTTCTTTTTTTCTTCCATATTAATATTAAAGAAAAACTTATTTAAAAAATGTTTATATTATAAAACATTTACTCTTCAATTTTTTTAACCATATCTACAAAGGCAGGGCGAGTTATTAATACTCCTGCTGTGATGCCTATGATTGTTGTTATTGCGAAACCTTTTAACAAACCTGCTCCTGCCCATAATAAGGGAAGAAGTGCAACTAATGCAGTAAAATAAGCACCTAAAATTATTGCAAACGCTCGTTTTAATCGCTGTTTGAGATTTAATGCTGTTTGTCTTGCTTCGTCTAAAATAATTATTTGCTGGTCAATTCCTGTACCTATTGTGGCAAGGATGCCTGCAATACTTGGCAAGTCCAAGTTCCATTCAATAAATGAAGCTATCCCTAAAATAATTATTATTTCTGAAATACTTGTAATTAAAAGTGCTATTGAAGATTTAAATTTTTTATATCTGAAAAAGATTATGACTGCTACTGCTAAAAGAGAAACTAAACCTGCTAGAAAAATTGTCTTTATGAATTCTTTTCCTAAAATAGGAGAAATAGTATCTAATTTTACAATTTCTAATTTATATGGTAAACTTCCTGTTATGAGAATTGTCTGAAGTTTATGCATTGCGTCTTCGGTTGCGTCAATTGCATCATTTCTTGTTTCTCCTGAACCTGAACCAGAAATTGAAATTTGCGTTGTTACTCTTCCTTTTAATCCAACTCCAATAAACAAACTATCAACTAATTTGTCGTCTAAATAAAGGTCTAATTTTTCAGAAAGATATTCTGAATTATTTAAACTGACGTCTAATTTTTCTGTTATTTCTGCGTGCCTATTTGCGGCTTCTTCACTTAAATAAATTGAAAATCTGAAATTACAATAATGTCTTCCTTGTGATTCTTGACAATTTTCAATTCCTGCACAGGTTGGGTCTCCTCGGCAAACAGAGGCAATGTCTTTTTCTTTTCCTCCAACAAAAACTGTTTGGTTTCCAATTCTAGCTTCAAATTTTCCTTGTTTAGATAATAGCTCTTCTAAATCAGAAGGTGTTGCACCTGCAATTTCTATTAACATAAAATGGTTTCCTAAAAGGTCTGATATTGGAAGAACTTTCAAATCAGTTAATCCGAATTCATTTAGTCGATTACTTGTTATTTCAACTAAATCGCTAATTTCTTCTGAAGAAAGGTCTTTGTTTTCTGCTTTAATTAATGCCCGTGAACCACCTGCTAAATCCAATCCTGTTTTGATGCTTGTTTTAGGAATTTCAGTTATAGTTATCTGTGGAGGAATATTGGAAAATAAAATAAATTCAGAATTTTTGGTTTGGATTATTGTTTTTATATTTTCTCCAGAATCATATTTATTTTTTAAGGCGTTTGTAAAATCTTCAATATTGCTTATTTCTAAATCATTTATTTTTATTATAATTTGTCCTTGTCTTAGACCTTGTTCAAAAGAAGTGGAATTTACTTCAACGCTAGTTATGATTACTCCTTGTTGAAAAATATTTCCAAAATTAAATATAGATATAATTGAAAAAGATAAAATAATTATTAACAACCAAATTCTCCAAGTTAGTTTCATTTCTTTTTCTCCACATACCATTTAAGAATTGAAACATTTGTAATCCAAGTGTTGATTAAATCAAAGCATAAACCAATTGCAAGAATTGTGAATATTTGTGTTAAAATTATAGAAAATGATTTCACAACAATTAATGCAAATACTATTGCGAAAAGTGAGGTTAAGGTCATTGTTATTCCTGTTGTGAAAGCACCAAAAATTCTATGATTTAATGTTCCTTGGTCTCGTTTTAAAATTCGTGTTGTAAGTAAAATGTCTGTGTCCACTGAATAACCTATTAACATTAGGAATGCTACAATTCCTGCACTTGACATTTTTATTCCTAGAGTATCTACAACTGCAAGAGTCATCACAATATCAGTGAATGCAGCGAGAATAACTGCTGCTGAAGGAATTGCAGTACGAAAAATTATGAAAACTACAATTGCCATAAAGAAAAAAGCAAAAAGAATTGCAATCAAAAGTTGAGAATAAAAACTTTCACTTAATGTAGAACCTGTAAATTCAAAACTTGAGTTTTCTGTATTTAATTCATAATCAAAATAATCTTCTAAGACCTCTTTAGTAAATTGTCCATCTGATTTTGTTTCTATAATAACAGCTTTTTGTTCTCTTGTAATTAAATCATAAATACTTCGCACATTTAATTCTTCAAGTTTTTCTTCTAGGTCTGTTTTAAGTTTATCGAGATTTATTGTTTCATATATTGTTACACTAGTTCCTCCTGTTAAAGAAATATCTTTGTAAATAAAATCATTATTTTGTGAATAAAAAAATCCAATGTAAATTACAGATAAAAGAAATAATGCTAATGGGATTAGTAATAACTTTTTGTAATTCTTATCATGCCAATCTGAAAATTTTTGTTTGTTCATTTTAATATTTTATGCGCGGACCGGGAAAGCTCCCAACCACAACATCTGCCATTGATTGTTTGAGTTTGTCAATGTTGTAATTGCTCGTCGAACCCTCGGGTTCTTCAACCCGAAATGTGGTTTTCAACCACATAAATGCGCGGACCGGGATTCGAACCCGGATCAACTGGTCTCTTCAAATGTTTAAGGGCAAAATATGGAAGCCAGTTATACTGCCATTATACTATCCACGCTTAAAGATATTATTGAATAAGTTATTTTAAAAGTTTTTGATTTATTAAAAGTCCATTTAATCAAAACGCGTTCGGTAGGATTTGGTGTCGTGAATAAATCACTCACTCGTCCGAAATTTTAGTTTCGAACGAAACCCCAGAGGGCTTCAAATCCCATACGCGTTCGGTAGGATTTGAACCTACGACTTCCACCTTAGGAGGGTGGCACTCTATCCAGCTGAGTTACGAACGCATAATTTAAAAGAGATAAATTGATTTAAAAAAATATGTTAGTAAAATTTTTAGGCTTGATAGATTTAATAGCAGGGGTAATCTTAATCTTTGGGTCTTATTTTAATTTTCCAATTCAAATACCATTGTTATTAGGAAGTATATTAATTCTAAAATCTACTTTGGGATTTCTTAATAATTTTGCTAGTTGGGTTGATTTCTTAAGTGGAATTATTATTTTGAGCTCTATAATAATTCAAATTCCTTCTTTAATTAGTTTAATTCATGGTATATTGATAATTCAAAAAGGGATTTTTAGTTTTCTATAAGAATTATGCGGAAGAAAGTTTTGCAACTTTCAAACACATTTCTGGAAGAAATGCGGAAGAAAGGAAGCTCCCAACCACAACATCTGATATTAATTATTTAATTTTGACAAGGTTGTAATTGCTCGTTGAACCAAATCTTGACACTATAAACTTTGTTGAATTTAAGCGACTTTAAAGATTCGTCTTTTGCTATTTTCAATAGCAATTATGCGGAAGAAAGGATTTGAACCTTCGCAGGCACTAAGCCACGAGAGCCTTAATCTCGCCCATTTGACCACTCTGGCACTTCCGCATGAAAATAGGAAATTTTAGCAATATAAAAAGTTTTATAAATCATAAAATAATAAAAATTTTGAAGACGGCCATAGTAGGTTGGAAACATCTGTTCCCTTTCCGAACACAGAAATTAAGCTTCCTACGCTGTTTGTATTAGTGTCCTACAAGACGCAAAGCATCGGTGCTGTCTTTCATATTTATTTTCTTTTTGATTTATACTGCGTTATTTCCTTCCTCACATAGACGACTATGCTTCGGAAGAAAATGCCTTGTCTAAACGCAAAAATCTAAATAAATATGTAGTTTTATATAAAATCTTCAAGAACTCTAATATAATCTTTGTTCAATCCAGACAATCTAAATATTACTATCTTATTGAATTCGGCATCTCTCACAAATTCTAAATCTTTTTTTTATTTGGAAATTCTTCATAAAATTCTACCTTCATAAATCTTAAAGAGAATTCAGTTAATTAAATTTAACTCTTCTTGAATTTACCAATTAATTCAGCTAAGTCGGTTTGTCCTAAAAAAACAGACCTACAGCAAAATCTTTCTAGTTCAAGTTCGTCTAAAACTTTTTTTGAATTCTCTCCATCTTCTACTCTCTGCTTAAAACTTTCCCATAAATGGCCTATTGGTTTTCCACAAGAAAAACATCTAATTGGAATTATCATATTATTCTTTCTTATTAGTAGTTTTTAAAGTTTTTGAAATGTTTTTTTTGAAAAATATTCATAAAGTTACGAAATTTTTATAAATAATATTTATTTTTAGAAAAAATCAAAAAGAGGCTAAGATGTTTAAGAAATGTATTTATTGTAAAACAAATATTGATGAAGATTGTGTTATTGATTTTTGTGAAAAATGTGGCAGAAATGTGTGGGGAGAAAAGATGTTTAATTTAATTTTAAAAAATATGGAAGATGCTAGGAAAAAAGGAGATTTATGATATTCAAGAATTAAGAAAAATATTAAGTTAATTTTGTGGAAAATATATGAAAGACAAGTTTTTTAAATGGATTATTTCTGACTTATTTATGAATAGAAAAAAAATTAAAACTAGAGGGAAATTTCCATTTAGTAAATACTTTCAAAATTTTGAAGAAGGAGAAAATGCGGCAATTGTAAGAGAAGCCACGATAAGGGCCACGTTCCCGTCAAGATTACAAGGAAGAACAGGAGTTGTTATGGGAAAAAAAGGTAAATCAATAATAGTTAATGTTAAAGACCAAAACAAAGAAAAGACATTTTTCATAGAACCTATACACCTAAAAAAAATAAAAATAAAATGATAAGAAAAAGTGAACCTCTAAGCATGGCAGAAGTATTAAAATACTTGGACAAAAATGAAGAAAAAGAAATGGAGTTAATTGGATTTATAAAAAATTTTACAAAGTTAAATGCAGAAGAAGCACAAGAAATAAAGAAAAGATTTGAAAAGTTAGATTTAATTAAACTTAAAGATGAATATATCATTAAAATAATTGATGTTATGCCTGAAAATTCAGAAGATTTGAATAAAATATTATCAGGTGTTAGTTTAGATGAAGATGAAACAAAAAAAATTCTTGATATAGTTAAAGAATTTAGATAATGAAAATGACAAGATTAAATATAAAGTTTTCAATTATCCAAAAATTATGCAGGAGTTATTTTAAATGAGAACAAAATATAAAATTTCCACTCATCTGAAAACTAATGGAGGTTATTTCGAATGAAAGAAGAAAATGTAATAATATTAGAATATCTACCAAATGGATATCCTTTAGAAAGCAAGCACATGCCAATAGCTCAAGCCATAGGGACAACTAATTTAACTTTATTAGAACTTGTTCCAAGAAAAGGGATTTTATTGAAAGAAGGAGAAGAAGTTTATATTGGCGAAGGGAAGAGAGATAAAATTTATTATATTCTTGGCAGAATTAAAAAAGAAAAAATAACAGAAATTGCTAAAAAACATTTAGCAGAATTTGTTGAAAAAATAGTAAAACAAAGAGAAAAAGAATATGTAGATTTTTTTAATAAAGCTGAAGCAATAAATAAAAGAATTCATCAAATTGAATTGCTTCCAGGACTGGGTAAAAAATATATGACAGAAATTTTAAAACAAAGAGAAGAAAAAGAATTTGAATCATTTGATGATATAAGGCAGAGAGTGTCTAATTTACCTTTCCCTGAAAAAATTATTGAAAAAAGATTGATTCAAGAATTAACTGAACAAGTAAGATATAATTTATTTTTAAGATAAAATGGAACAAAAAATACAAAACAGCAACGATGAAGAAAGAATTATTAGAATTTTGTCTAAAGATATAGAGGGAAAAATGAAAATTTATCCTGGTTTGACGAAAATAAAAGGAATTTCTTGGAGTTTGTCGAATGCTATTTGTAATATTTTAGGAATTGATAAAAAAAGAAAAATAAGTTCTTTGGCTGAAGAAGAAATAACAAAGATTACTAATTTTGTTAAAGATAATAAAAAAATTCCTTTGAATTTACTAAATAGAAGAAAAGATTTTGAGTCAGGAGAAGATAAGCATTTAGTTGGAAGTGATTTGGAATTGCAAAAAGAATTTGATATTAAAAGATTAAAAAAAATAAAAAGTTATAGAGGACTTAGACATCTTATTGGTCTTCCAATGAGGGGACAGCGAACAAAAAGTAATTTTAGAAAGAATAGAAGAAAAGGTTCTGGAATTAAGAAGAAACAGAAAGGAGGAACAAATGAAAAGAAAGCATAAAAGTTATTCTAGACCAAAAAGACCTTTTGATAAAATTAGGATTGATGAAGAAAAAGAAATTAAAAAAGAATTTGGTTTAAAAAATAAAAGAGAAATTTGGAAAACAGAATCAAAAATTAAATCAATAAGAGAAAAAGCTAAAAAATTAATTTCAGCTGGCAAAGAGGAGCAACAATTATTATTTGATAAATTAAAAAAAATAGGCATTGAAGTTAATTCAATTGCAGGCATTCTTGGGCTGGATAAAAAAGATTATCTTGAAAGAAGATTGCAAACAATTCTTGTAAAAAAGAAATTGACAACGACTTCTAAAAGTGCTAGGCAATTAATTGTTCATAAAAAAGTTTTAGTTAATGGTAAGGTAATTGATAGTCCATCATATATTGTTCCTGTAAAATTTGAAGATAAAATTTCTTTGAAAGAAAAAAAGAAAAAATTGAAAGTTGAAGAAGCTATTGATAAACCAAAAGAAGAAATAAAAGAAAATATTGAAGGAGAAAAAAATGAGTAATGAATTAAAAACAGAAAAAAAAGAAATTGAATCGCCAAAGACGAGCAAAGATAAAAAATCTTTTGGGGTCGCTAACACGAGCAAAGATTTAAAAAAATCTTTTGAAGCAGTGGTTAATATTTATACTTCATTTAATAATACACTTGTTCATGTGACTGATATGTCTGGGACAACAATAACAAAAGTTACTGGAGGAATTGTGACTAAACATGATCGACTTAAAGCTAATCCGACAATTGCTATGTTTATTGCTAAAAGAATAACTGAAAATATTAAAGATTTGGGGATAAAAAATCTTTTTGTTAGAATAAGGGCTAAAACAGGAAATCCTGCCCCAGGCCCTGGTGCTAATGCGATAATTAAGAGTTTGTCGAGAGAAGGTTTTAAAATATTAAATATTCTCGACGTGACAAGAGTACCAAGAGGCGGACCTAAAAAGAAAGGTGGAAGAAGAGGAAGAAGACCATAAATTTAAAAATCAAAAAATAACAATAATAAAATGGAAATAATCAAACAAAAGGAAAATCAAATAGTATTCAAGAAAAAAATAAATGAAAGTTTGGCGAATGCTATAAGAAGGTACATTAATCAAATAAATGTTATTGCAATTGATGAGTTGGAAATTTCTAAAAATGATACCCCTCTTTATGATGAAACTATTGCTCATAGAGTTGGTCTTGTTCCTTTGAAAATGGATAAAAAATTTAATGAAAAAACAGAATTAAAAATTAGTTTAAAATCTAAAAAAGAAGGGATGGTTTATTCTGGAGAATT
>JAUVHP010000050.1 GCA_030593225.1 archaeon | reverse complement strand
CTTACAGAGCAGAGAACTTGTGGAGCATTCTCTGGTGTTTTGTTAAGTCTTGTTCTCGTATTTTTTGTTTCCATTTTTTTGTTTCTTTAGGCTAGTCAACTCTTAGTTCCTAACATCATCGGAAGCCCACTACTTTAGTGGTGGGTAATTGACTTTTCTGTAAGCTCCTTAATTCTACCTTTAATTCTTTTTTGTAAATATGCTTCTGGATTTTTTTTACCAAATTCTAATCCAAACTCTTCATCAATTATTTTAATTACTTGTTCTTTAAGTGTCATTGTTCTGAATCCTCTAATTTCTTAATTATAAATTTAGCATCATCTCCAGTAATAAGGCAACCTATTTCTTCTCCCCAAGAAGTTCTATCCATATCATCTTTATATTTTTCCATACTATCAAGTCGCTTTTTCAAATAATTAATCAATTCTACTTTTGTCATCTTCACGAACTTTACTCCTCTCGATTCAGAACAAGCTAATAAATCTTCATCTGCCCAAGATAATTTATTTTTATTTTTTACTCTCTCAATTAATTTATCATAACAATCTTTATGAAGATTCATGCTAGAATATCCTTCTTTTAATTTATCATAGAACATAAAAAAATCACAATAGTATTCTAATCTTTGCCAAAAATTTAATCTTCTTCCACATTCTAAACATCTCATTGTTTCTTTCCTGTGTTCTTATACTCCATCATTTTAAATTGGTATTTGTGTAGTTTGTTTAGTTAAGTTATTGTAACAAATAATATAATCATCTCCAAAAACTTGTTTTGTTACACTTAAATATTCTAAATCAATATTATTGCATTTTTTATTATAAGAATTTATATTCATTTCTCTAGATTGTTCTGCTATAGTGGCAAAAGCAAACATCATAAAAACCATTCCAACTACAAAAAGTGTTGGAATAATATATTCTTTTATTTTCATTCTACCTTCTCCTTAGACTTCGAATCAGAACCTTTTAGATAAAATCTTTCTCCTTTTAGAGTTTTATTTATTGCTTCTTTAAATTCTTCATAATCAAAACTAAATTCTCCATTACTTGCATAGGCATGACAACCATCTGAAAACCATTCACTATCAAAAATCTTTTCTATCTTTTGTTTTTCTACTTCTTTATTTATATTTTGTTCTACACTCCCGCTCTGTATTGAAAGTGAATTTAATTTTAAATATAATTTATATAATTTCTCAAAATTCATACTTTTGCCTCCGTGTTCTTTTTGGAATCAAATCTTTCTTTATATGATTCTTTATTCATTTTATTTTTCATTTTTTCTTTTATTTCTTTTTCAATAATTAATGCAATTTTAACAGAGACTATATCCCATATTGGTTCATGACAATCAAACCAAAAGGAATTGAGATATTCATTTGATATTTTAAATGTTCCAATATAACACCCAGAATCAAATTCTGGCATTATAATTGTTTTATTAAATGTTATCATTGTTTCACTCCAGTGTTCTTCTCTGAACTTTCTTTATCTTTTTCTATAATCTTTTTTGCAAATTCTACCCACTCTTTCCAATTACCTTCTGCATTTCCATTATCATTTCTTGGGCTATAACTCATATACCAATCATCTATGAAATTACTTCTCTGTAATGCTAATCTTCTCCCAGTTTTTATTATTATCTCTTCATCTTCTCTCATTTTTTCCCTCCGTGTTCTTTTCGGAACATTGTTTACAAAGAAAATCTTCTCCACAAATATTACTTCTAATACAATTAAAAAATGGTAATTTAATTCCACATCCTTTACTCATTCTTCTTTGCCTCTTTTTGCGATAGCTCTTTTAATTGGACAATCTCCCATTCTTTATAATCACTAAAATTAAATCTCTTTAAATCAATGAAATATTTAATATATTTTCTTGCAATTCTTTTTTCTATAGGAATTTCTTTTCCTTTACAATCTTCATAATTAAATTCTTTTAAAATTATTTGTAATATTTTAATTGGTAATTCTATTCTTTTTTCTTTATCTTCAAATTTAAGAGTTATAAATGGAAATTTTAAATCTTCTATATTTCTCTCAAATTTAATTATTTTTGCTTGTATCTTTTTATTTTCCATCTTACTTCCGATTCGCCTCCTTACACGCCATCTCTTTTATAATTTTATACATTAATTCAATATCTGCTGTATGAAACTCTGTTTCTCCATAACCAAAATCAGCAATCTTATTTACAATTTTATCTAAGAAAGAATTTAAATCTTTTACAATCATCTTTTCTTCTTCATCGTGGTCTTCGCAATATTCAATAACTACATTATTATGCTTTTCTATTATTTCTTTAAAATTTGTCATATTATTCCTTCGCCTCCTTTTGCGAAATTACTGGTCTTTTTAATTTCTTTTCTTCCAAAGCATCTTTTATTTTTTGTTCTGTGTTTGATTCTATTGGATTTAAAGCTAAATAAATATCAACCTGTAATTTATCTCTAATATCTATTGCTTTTGTAGAACGAGGTTGAGATACCCAGACTAAATAATTTAATGCTTTTAAAACTAATTTTGTTGTATCATTCATTTTTAACATCTCCTTTTTTTAGGGCTTCTTCTAAGTCTAATTCACTATCCTTTTTTAGTTTGTAATCTTTAATATCTGTTGGGGATAATAGAACATAAAAAGATGTTCCGATTACTCTTATTTTTCTTTTTTTCATTTTAAAATATCTAAAGCATTTGGAATTTTATCTAATGCTTCTTTTTGTTTTTTAGTTAATGGTTTTTGAATTTTATGTAATAGTTTCATTTCTCTTAAAATTTCTACAAAAGTTCTTGAAGATTTACAATTATATTCTTTCAGTAAATCTAAATCTATGTCGTAAAAATCTTTCTTCAATTTTTCTAAAGATTTACTCTTAATTATTTGCTTTGTTTTTTCCATATTATTATCTATTTCCTACCTTTATAAATGTTTCTTTATTATAAAGATACTATAAAGTGTATTATTTTACCGACGGCATTTATTACTTATGTGAATCTATTACTTCACATACCTCTTCAAAATCTAATTGTAAAAAGTACATACTTCTTGAACTATTCTTTTCTAACAATCTTTCTTTTATTTCTTCTTTAAGTTTTTCTTTATCCATTGTATTGTTTTTTATGAATAATGTGAAATCATCCTTGAAAATTTATTACATCCTTGACACATTGCTTGTATTTCTGAATTATCCCAAAACTCTTGATTGGTCAAAAAAATGATGTTGGATAATTACATCTCCCACAGAATCTTTCTCTTGCTTGTGTTGATGTTCTTATTGGATTTTTTCCTTTCATTTTATATTATAGTTCATGAGTTGGGAGAACAATCCCTCCAAATATATTTAATTAATGAAGGTGTTAAATCTATTAAAGCAAAACCAATGAAAAAGAAAAAAACAAAATAATTCATATCTTCTTCTATCATAAAATAGAAACCCCAACCTAAAAAATTAAATCCAATTATCTTTAGCCAAGCTAATCCTGACACTTTCAATATTGATTTAATAAATTGATTCATTTTATATTATAGTTCATGAGTTTGGCGAAAGTTCTTTTAATTTGGATAATCCTTCTTCGTATCCTGCTTCAAATGCTTCTTTATATCCAAGATAACTTCCTGCAACACAATACCCATTAGGAAATTTCTTTTTCATCCATTCTCTAGCTTTTTTAATTGATTCTTTCATTTTATATAGTTCATGAGGAATGCGAATTCTATAAACTAACTTTCTTCACATCCCCGCATTTAATACATTTTAAATGAACTTCTGTCACCATCCAACCACCAACACATTTACCCCTAATTCTTTCTGTTTCTTCCCACTTATGTTTACACTTTCTTTTTTCCTCTAAATATACAAAAAAAGATGTAATTAAAATCATTAATACTAAAAAAAACCCTATTCCAATGGATATCATATTTTCATTCATCATCTTTTTGTTTCCTATGGGTTTGCGAACTTTTTCTTATCCCTAATATATTAGGTTTTATATTTAATTTCTTTATCCAGTATACTTCTAATCTACCAAAAATTAAAATAGGTATTTTCTTTATACTGTAGTTTTTTAATTTTATTCTTCTCATTTTATATAGTTCATGAGGAATGCGAAGTTCTATTCATTACCTCATCAAATATTATTAATTGATAAAAAGATGGTCTATAATGTTTAAATTTATGCCCACATCCCTTACATTTGTAGCCAAAAATATTTCCTAACCATGTTTGTTTAAAAGATTTTTCACAAATATAACAGACTCCCAAATCAAATAATACTCTTTCATTTACAAAGAACTCCTTCCAATCTCTTGGTTTTTTACTTTTTATTATCTTATATACTTCTTTTTTATCCATCGTTCTGTTTCCTATGGTTTTCTGAAAATTTATCTTCTCTATGACTACATGAAGGACATCTTGTTTTCCCATTCTTTTCTGTCCATCCTAATTCTTTAGCTTCTTTTTTAGTATTATAATAATCAACACCCCAACAATCTAATCTTCCTATTTCGCATGAATAACAATATCTTTCTACTTTTTTTTCCATTTTATTTTTTCCTTTTTAATACTAAATAAAGATTAAACATAAATACTAAGGTACAATAAGCCAATGCAATTATTAAGTGATTTTCTTCTCCAAATATTTTAACAAGGAATAAATATGATAATAAATAAATACATAGAGCGAATACAATTACCAAAAGTAAAACAAATCCCCAAAATGTATCATTTCCATAAGTATATCTTTGCTTATTCATTTGATTTTCCTATGGGAATCTTACCTTTTTTAATTTACCACACTTTTGACACTCTTGGATTATCATTATGGCTTTTCCTCCATACGCATCATCAAATAATCTGTATATTTTTACACGATGTCTTTCTTTTTCAACCCATTTATGTCTGCAAAATAAACTCATTTTATTTTCTTATAAAAAGGATATTTAATTTCATTCCAAGTTGGTTCAGACATCAAAGAATAATCTTTAAACACATTATCAATCTTCTCTATTATTTCTTCTTCTGCTAATTTGTATCCCTTTTTGATTCCTTTTAATATTTTTTCTTCAGTTTGGCAACCACAAAAGTCTTTTTGTATTTCTCTTACAATATCTTTAAATTTTTCTAATTCCATTTTTTCTTTTAATTTTTCACTATCAACAACTGGGACATCTCCATGAGGGAATATATTTTCTGTTTTCATTGGGCATTCTATTTTTTTCATTTTATTTTCCTATTGGAATGTGAGATTTCCTTACCAAATTTAATAATATATCCACAATTAGAACATATCTCTCTACCTTTACAATAAACTCTTTTCTCACCAAAAATTTGTTTAAACCATCCAACTTTCTTAGGTTTATGTTTACACCTTCCTAACATAATTAATGGATTTTTCTGAGTAGAGCTACTACCTCCAGACCAAACTCCATTTACTTTTTTATATGGAGAATACATAGTTACCCATCCTTTAATCCTAACATACTCTCCTTTTTTTAATTTATTTTCCATTTCGTTTATTCCTTGTCCTCCGAATTGCTATGGGTTTGCGAACTCACTTTTCCATCTCCACAATCATCTCCATTATAGTGAATAAGATAACACATCCTATTGTTGGTAAAATTAATTTATTTATAATTGATAATGCCCCCAATACAAAAGCTACATTCTTAAAAAAATAAGGTATTTGTTTCATTTTCTTTTATTCCTTGTTTTTGGAAGGTTTCTCCCCAATTCTCTCAATAATATTTTCGTGTGGAAATCCCTGATGTTTTAAATTAATATAAGCATCATCCCAAGTTTCAAATCTATTTCTATATTCAGCATTTCCTTTGATATCATTAAATCTAATTCTCTCTTGAGCTAATTCTATTAATGCTTCTTTTTCCTCATCTGTAAAATCTCTTATTTTTATTTCCATTTTCGTTTATTCCTTGTTAAGCATAATCATTTTAATTTCTTTTCCTCTTGCTTTAGCATAATCAATTACAAATTTAGTTCCCCTACTTTTACAATCCCAAAATACAATAATTAAATCTGCCTTTGTGATTATTTCAATATTTCTATAAAGATAATCTATCTTACTTGATGGGTTAACTGGTTTTATAATTTCAATTTTAGTTCCTGTTGCTTTAGCCCAAGATTCAACAAATGAATCAACACCTCTTGCACCACCTGAAATTAATGTTACATCCTCCATTCTACTAACAATATCTGAAACTCTCATCCAAATGGTAGTTTCATCAAATCCTTCCCTGCTTCCTATTACTGCTATTTTCATGTTCTTTTATTCCTTGTTTGGCGAATCCTCCCATTCTCTTGATTTATCTATTTTATCAATAGCATCTTCGTCAATTTGAAAACCTTCTTTATTCCAAGCTAAATATGAACCTCCACAATCCCCACAGATTTTTGTAAACTCAACATATTCTTTTTCTCTATCAATCATTTTTTAACCTCCTTCAATTTAGTTATTTTAATTCAGGGTATTTTTTATAAATTGATTCTATGATTTTCTTGAAAACTTCTTTTCTTTCTTCTTCATTTCTTATAGCAAATTCACAAGTTCCAAAAACTTTGTTCACATAAACATCAAAATCTTCTGAACTTACATTCATAAAATAATATTTTAATTCTTTTTCCATTTATTTAACCTCCTGTAATTTATTTGTCATCTACTTTAATATTATTATCCCAATATTCTTTTAATTTTGGTATGGCTATAACTAAATCTTCTAAGGCACATTCTATTTCTTCACTACACATTGCATTAGTATCACATTGAAAAATTAATTCTTCAATTTGTCTTCTTGCCCTATCAAATACTCTTAATTTTTGTAATTTTTCTTTATCCATCATTCGTCTTTCTTAACTTCCCTCTCATTGTTCGTTAAAGGTGATGATTCTATAATTGTTTTTTTGAACCCACATTTAAGGCACTCTCTTGTTTCTTTATTTTCTGTTGGATATTTTATTATTTTATGATTTTTCATTTTAAATAAAACTTTTCTCCTTTTAAAGTTTTTTCTATTGCTTCATTTTAGATTTAATTTTAATATATGAAACTTTTCTACATTCTCCTTTTCCTTTCAAAATTAATGTTAAACCAAATAACATCATTAATATCATTAGTGATGTTAATGCTGTCGTTATAAAATATTTAACAAGATAAATAGAATAAACTGCCAGAGCAATTATGATAAATGCACCACCACCAAGTATATCACTCCAGGTTGGATTCTTCTTCCATTTCACCACTTTTTTATAAATATCTTTCTTCATTTTAAATTATCTATCATTAACAATCTTTTTAGTTTTGGTTTTAATTTTAATTCTTTTGAACCTAATTCTTCTGGTTTATATGATTTCCAGTCCATTCTTCCTGCTTCAATAATACATTCTCCATTTTTAAACTTAACCTCTCCTGCTTCATCTTTTGTTTCAAATGTCCAGCTAACAGTTCCTTCAATATATTTAGCTATCCCTTTCAAAAATATTAAATCTTCTGGATAATAGTAACTTATGAGTTTAATATTGTCCCACTCTTCAAAAGAGATGTATGATTTTCCTTTTGAGTTACATGACAACATATCTTTTTCTTTCAAACTATCTGGATATTCCTCTTCCCAGATCTTAAAGAATTCTTTTAATCCTTCTAAGTCTGTTATTTCGATATCTTCGTAATCGAAGAAACTATACATTCCGATTTTATTCTAATTTATCCAACATTTTTAATTTATTCATAAAACCTTGTTTGAGGCAAGGAGACCCACAGATTTATCTGTGGGAGGAATTGCCGAGTTTTTAATTTTGAATGATTTTGAAAACCAATTAATTTTTCTCAAACTTTTCCCAATTCTTTTATTATCTGAATTTCTAATATAAGCATAATTCTTTGTCCCACCAACAACCTGTCCAAATTCGCAAATACTCCCCTTTCTTATTCCCTTGAAATTTCCAGTAGAATATTTATCTCTAATTCCTTTTTTATTAAACTGAGTATCGTGTAATCTTCTTCTTTTTGGTCTGTATCTATCATCCACAATTTTAATATTAAAATTCGGTTCTGCATTAGAAAATTGATAAGCCAAAACAAAACTATCAACACAATGTGAATTAAAATGTTCTGCTGATTTATTTGAACCTTTTTTTAATCCCAATTCTTCTCTAAACT
>JAUVHP010000036.1 GCA_030593225.1 archaeon | reverse complement strand
GCTGTCCGAACACATAGTAATTCCGTTATAATCAACCTCATTAACTACATTGTCATCTATTATAAATTGTATTTTCATCTCTAATTGTTTTCGTTATAAATTAATCCTGCTTGTGTTATTGCTTTTTTTAGTGCTTCGGGTCTTGTCTTCATTAGCCCTCCGTCATCTTTAATCCTCCATGCAAAATATGCGCTTCTTTCTTGAGTGTTAATGTATATCCCTACAATATCAAAGAAAGCAAGATAAACTCCTGACTGCATTTCGAAGGGTAAGTATCCAAACGCCTTCAATTTGGTTCCTAGCAGTTTTAATAGTTTATCCCCTGTTTCAGAAGTTACAAACCATAATTCAAAATCCTCTTTACATTTTCCTGTTAGCATATCTATTTAATTGTTAGTTCTTCTCCTGTTAAAGCAAAGTATAGGTTTTGTAGTTGGTGTACGTGCTGTATCTTCAAATCTGTTCCACCACATTCATGCTCCAAACCAACAAGGGCAGACCCACTCTCTTTAATTATGCTTAATTCCGTACCCATCATATCAATAACCCAATACAATAATTCCTCCCTAAACCCAAACTTAACTAACCATTCTTCTGTTAGGGGGATTGGTTTGTATTTATGTTTTCCGTTTGCAACCGCTTGAATGCCTTTTACATTAATTTGTGCCCACCTCACAACGGGGGACTCTACCCAGTTTCCTATTCTTAATTCCATGCTTTTCATCTTACTTTTGTTTGTTGGTAAACCATAAAATGTATATCAACTGCGAAACATTTACTAAAATTGGCGCAAATATTGGCGCGTTCTCATAAGCGTAAAGCGTCCATAACAATAGCCCTACAATTAATAATATTATTTGTAAATATTTCATCTTACTCTATTTGGGTGTTAATTACTAAAATTATCTTTTATTAATTCTTGCATTAAGATAAAATCTTCAATACCAATAAGATTTTTAAAATCAAAATAGAAGGTATTTTCTTTTATATTATGTTGAAATCTAAAAGAAATCAAGGGGCTTGTAATTTCATCCCCGGCCTGTTTTAATTCTTCAAGGGCTTTGCTTATAGAATCGATAAACTCGTAGGCTTTTTCTATTCCTTGCACTCCTTTAAATTCTCTAAACGTGGTATTTTTGGGGGTTAATATTTTAATTTTTGCCCCTCCTTTGTCTGCATCTTTTATATGATCTATTGCGCGAAAAAATAAACTCGTTTTTGTGGCTCTGCTTTCAATTATTTCAATTTCTTTTTTCCTTAATGGTTTTGATTTTTTTAGGGTTTCATAATCGCTTGCAATGAGTCTGCCTTCTCGAATATCTTTTATACCTTCTTTTTTTGTTTCTTGTAATGTTTTATTAAAACTTTCTTTTGATATTCTACCCTTTTTACCCCATTGTATCGAATAATCAAATTTTGATCTTCTTTTCCCCTGTCTGTCTATATAATAATTGAAACCTTTTTTATCTACTCTTTTTTGTATAAAAAGCCCCCCAAAATTAGAGGGCTTTTTATTTTTATTTTGTTTCTTTTTCTTCATTAGTATTATGAGCGATAAGCAATTCTAATAAATTAAATTTTAAAGGCTCTCCATTCACCCCGTTAATATTTCTATTTACTATAATTTGTTTTTCGTTTTCAGTACCTATTATTTTAGTAGAAACAACCCTTAAAATTGGTGCTAAGTCTCCATCTTTATTTTCTTCAAAAGATACTAAGGCACAGACCGAATATTCGTCCTCTTTTTTGTAGGTGTTCGCTAAGTTATACAAAATCGGTAAAAATTGTTTAACCTTTTCGCTATCTGATAGTATTTCTTGAATACTATTTTCACCATTTATTAAACTATTTAATAAATTCATATTTTTTAATGTTTTAAATTGGCCCCCCGGCTTCAAATTTTCATATTTGGGTTTGTGAATACTTGAATACCTAGGGCCAAAATTTTAATAAAATTTATAGTATTGAATCTGCTATTTCGTTTCTTTCTTCTTTTGTTCTTGTTCCGTCTGATACCTCTAAACGAATAACGGGCGCCCCTGATTTACTTTTTGTTGCATAACCTTTTATATATCTAATCATGGCGTTTTCATCCTCTCCAATTTTAACGGTTCCGAAAAAATCCTCTTTCTTTTCCTGTTTAGCTTTGTGTATTGTTCCTGTCCAATCGATTAATGTATAAACTCCTTTATTTTCCGGTTTTTTCCTGTCTTTTTTAAAACGTTCTAACGCTTCCGCATGGTAGATATTAGCGCTGTCATTGTCCCAGCTTTCCATGTCCAAATTTAAAGCAATAAAGTTTGTACTGTCTTTTCCTTCTCCCGTTTTTTTCCATCCGGCCAAACGGTACAGAATCCCGTCAATGTCCATTGTTCCGAAAAAATCCGGGCTTTCTTCTTTTGTTTTATCACTTGCTACGTGTAAAAATCCTGTGTTTCTTTCAATTTTAAATTTAATTTTTGTTTCCATTGTATTTGATTTATTGGGCTTTTGCCCGTTTATAATTTACTTTTTTTTATTGGTTTGTGCTTTTTTCTTTGCCGGTGCTTTTTTCTTTGCCGGTTCTTTTTTATTTGCCGGTTCTTTTTTATTTTCCGGGGCTTTTGGTTTATTATTGTTTTCTTTTATGAAATTTTCAACGCTTGTTAAATCTCCAAAATATAAACCCTCTTTTATTGTTGTTGATCTTACACGCTTTAATTTTCCGTTATTGTCTTTAATAACTCCGTATTTTTTACCTTTTGTGTTTTTCATATTATATATATTTATTTATTTATTTTCCGAATGCTTTAACCCTTATATTTTCTTTATCCATGTATTTTTTTGCCTCTTTTAAATTATCAAATGTTTTTCCATGTCCTTTATAAGACCATGAGGCACGAATAATTTTGAACTTATTTAATATGGTGTGCCATTCAACCGCATAAATTATTTTAGCTTGTTTTTCTGTAACTTGTTTTTTTAAAATATCCATTTTTTTACCTTTCTTTTAATCGTTCTAAATACTCGTTAACTTCGTTCCAAAACTTATAACCCCCGGCCCCTATTTTTGAAGTTTCGGCCCAGTTAAAACATTCTCTTAATTCGTATAAATCACAAAAACGAATTTGAGGCTCTCTTACTATTAGCATAATATAATGCAATGCCTTACATTGTAATTTGTCCGGTATATAATGAGCGCCTTTAATAACTCCATATATTTTAGTGTTTTCTCCGTTTCTTCCGGTGTGTGGGTGTTGTTTCATGTTATATTGTATAAATTAATTTGTAAAAATTTTCTGAAAATTTTAATTCTTGCGGTTCAAAATTACCTATTCTTTGAATTATAAAAGTCCCTTTGTCTTGATCGATTTTTAATAGCCTATAACTATTTAAATGCAATGAATAAACTTTAAAATGGTCAGTAGGTAGTTTAAATTTGAATTTTTCCCCGGTGTTAAGGTATTGCAATTCAAAATAAATTTTATCTGATATGAGCGCATGATTTAAACATCGGTTTATTATTTCATTTACGCTCTGATTTTCAGAGGATGCCTTTTTATATACTTTATCTAATAAAGGCCCGGGCGTTCTTAATGCAAATTTTTTATTGTTTTTATTTCTTGCCATCTATGGAATTTTGCAGGGCTTTTATTCTAACTTGCGCGGTTGTTCTTGTAACCATCATGTCAGCGTGGATAGTAGTATCATGGTTTCCATTTGTTTTGTCTGCTAACTCTGTAATTTTTTCAACTTTTTTAAGTAGTCTAATCATTTCTTTATAGTATGCTTGTATTAATTCGCTCATATTTTAATCGTTTAAGGTTGATTTATAATAGTCCTTTCTTAGTTTATTAATTAACTCTTGATAATCATTTAAAATATCATCTTTTTTATTAAGGGCTTTTTCCCAACCTTCAATAATTAAATTTAATTCTTTGATATGGTTTTCTAAACCTTCAATTTTATTAATGTAGTCTTGTTCGGTCATAATGTTTTTTTTACTTGTTCGGTACCAAATATAATATCATTTTTTTAAATAATAGCTTTTTTTATTAAATATCTTATTAACATCTAATTTTTAATTAATTGTTAATAAAATTGTCGAATATAGTTTAAAAAAAAAAATTAAATCTATTTAAAAAATGGAAGATTACACAAAAAACAACGGGGGGAACTGTAAATCATGCGACACAGCGGCAAATTTATATTGTTACTTTCCAAATTCTATAACATTAACAACAGATGTTGTAGCGGCTTCAGGGGTTAACGAATTACGTTTCCCGGATGCTTGCGGGTTATTTGATGACTTAGGTATCGGAAACCCTGCGACTACTCAGGATTTTGACGTGAGAGGTGCCGTAACAGGTGATTCAGTACGCGCATTTTGTCAAACACACGCGGGAAGAATTAAAATGATAAATTATAGATGTGAGCAAGATGTTAGCCAATTGAATAACAAAGTTAAAATGATTTCGACGTCAATTGATGAGCAAAGCGGAACAGCGAAAATATTTGATGTTGCAATCGATCAACGAAATACGCAATTTACTCAAACTCTTCAAACGGTTTACCCTCATAAAGGGGATGCTTATTTAACTAATACAAGCGGTTTTCTAGTGTCAACGGTTGACGATATCAATAAAACAGTAGAATTAACCCTACAGTTTGACCGTTGGGCCTCTTATGGTGATATTATGGAAGGTTGTGGACTTTAATAGTCGTATTAATTAAAACTTTATAAAATGGCTGAAAAAATTTTAACAGATAATCAAATTATCGAAAATTTATCGAAAGATGTAAATTTCGGTATTCAATTTGTAGTTCAAAACCAGCCTAATACTGTAATTGATAGGCTTAAAGAACTTGGCTACGATAAAGCACACACAATAGAAAGTGCATATAAATTACTAATTGATTTATATAAGGTTGACCCCGAAAAAGTAGGCGAAATATTGAATAATATTCCCTACAATGATAATGCAGAAAATTATACCGGAGGATTAGGTCAACATTTTTTTGATAGTCAACCTTCTGAGAAAAGTTTAACAGATGGTGAGGGCGTTAATTGGGGCGGTATTTTAGCCGGTGCCGGGGCTTTATTGTCCGGTATAGGCACGAGCATGGTTGGGGGTTCAACTCTTACAACCCAACAACAGCAACAATTAATGTTTCAACAGCAACAACAACAACAAATGGAGCGAGAAAGACGACAAAGAAACGCCATGTTATGGGGCGTTATTGCCGTTATTGTTTTGGTTGTTGTTGTTATTATGTACAAGCAATCATCTAAAAAGGCTAAAAAAGGCTAAAAATGGACACCAACAAAGTAACCGAGTTTGTAAAAAAATATAAAACTCCTATTATTATAGTTGTTATTATTATTGCCATATATTTATTATGGAATAAACACGGTTATAAGTTGGCAAGGTTGTTAAACCCTTCAGTAAAAAATACGGCCCCTATTCCCTTGAGCGATTTAAGAAAAAATGTAATTGAATCGCACATGGCAGACATACATAACGATATTAAGGACGTTACATATTCTGAATGGATAGGCCAAGGGCATGATTATAGCTTATACCATACGCTTTTAGGTTGGTATGATGATGAAATAATCTATGGGGCGGATTTTTATAAAAACTTTTTAGCGAGCGGAACTTCTTTTTATGAAGATTTGGACGGGGAATGGTTTTTTTGGGGTGATGTAAATAATAAAGTATTAGACAAGTTAAAAGAATTGAACAAGGATAAATAAAAAATAAAAATAAAAAAAACAATTAAAAAGTATGAAAATTGCACATTATATAGTTACAGCCTTAGTTATGGCGGTTGTTGTTTGGTTATTAATTGCAGAATTAAAACGAATGAAAACCAATAAAGAACTAGCGCAAAGTGTTCCTGCTGTAGAATCTACAGAAGAAACAGCATAAACCTAACAAATGAGGTACAAACAGTTGAAGTACCTTAAACTAAAAAAAAATGGAATCGTTAAAAAAAAATTGGGTTTTAATAACCGTAGCAATAATAATAGTTGTTGCGTTAGGTTATAAAATATCTAAAAAACGATCAAGTACAACAACCACAAGCGGTGGCGGTTTATTCCCTAGTGGTTCCGGTAGTTCGGGACCACTAGACGAGAATAAATTGCTTATGCAGGGAATGACGGGAGCAGAAGTAACCGAGTTACAGAAATTAATTAACCAAGGTTATACAATTAATGGAATTGATAAAAATATAAGTACTGACGGAGTATTCGGGCCTATTACAGCTAACGCATTATTCCAATTGATTGGAAGATGGCAAATAACCCTAGCAGATGCTAAATTTATGATTTTAAACTACTAAAAAGATGTTTGAACAAACGGGAACTTTAACAAATGAACTAACCAAAGTAATGACGGGAGAAAATAAACCCACAATAGTTTTTGAGTTTAGTTATCAAAATATAATTTTTATATTATTAGGAGTTATTTTTACAATGGTTATTTCTAATCTAATAGTACATAGTTTAACGACAAAATAAGACAATAAAAATGGCTTCAAATTTAGAATATTTAGAAGGTAAACTTATAGAAAGTAAAAACCTTGCAAACCAATACAAAACAAATGCTAACGCTTCAGGTTTATTAATCGAATCTTTAAACAAAGAGTTGCAAAATGAAATGTTTTACTATAGTTCATTAGGCGCCTTAAATGTTACAAAGAAAAAAAACAGCGAATCTAAGCAAGCAAGCCTTAAAACACAAATAGCAAAAGCCAAGAGCGACTATGATTATTGGATTACTAAATATAATCAACAAAACAAAGTAACTCAAGATATACAATTAAAAATTGATGCTTTTTTGCAGGCGGTAAATGAAGGTACTTCGACAGGCTTAAAGGCTGAAGATGCAATCGAGTTTGCTAATCAGGCGGTGCAATCAGATATAAACCAAATGCAAGCGGATGAACAAACAAAGGCCGAATCTGAAAACGCAAAACAACAAAATAAAATGTTAAATTATATTTTGGTTGGTATTGCAATTGCAATTGTAGTAGGTATTATATATTATTTTGTAAAAAAAAGACAAAATAAATAAAAAATAAATAATGCCTATTGATAGAAGATTTATTAAAAAAGTTATAATTACTCTTTTTGTTTCTATTTTGGTACTTATAATTTTACATTATAAGTACCATTTTTTTTATTTTTTACTAAGATCAATAACACCGAAAACCAATAACCCGGAAAATGACCAAAAAATAAAAGAATTACACCCCGTTTTTGCGGTTAAGGTTGCCCGATTTATTAAAGAGATAGAAAAAAACGGGGGGGTTGTTAAAATTACTTCAGGTTTTAGAAGTTATGAAAAACAGTCTCAATTATATAATTCAGGACAAACACCGGCCCCCCCCGGTTCGAGTTTTCATAATTTTGGTCAAGCTATAGATATAAATGTAAATAATTTAGTACAGGCAAGCAGTGTTGAAAATTGGCAACCTATTGCCGATTTAGGTAAAAATAAATATGGTTTCAGATGGGGGGGGGATTTTGTGAACAATTGGGATAAAATACACTTTGATAATGGAAACAGATATAAAATAGAGCAATTGCAAAACTTGTATAATAATAACGATTTAGTAAATAATAATTTTGTAAAAATATTTTAAATATGTTAGCAGTTTACGGAATTGGACTAATAATAGCCCTAATTTTATTAATAATTTTAGTTTGGAAATTGGGCGCGGTTGGTTTTTTAATGTTAGTTCTTGGGGGGTTATACATCTTGACAAGTGGCAAATAAATGGACGGAACAGGGAATATATTAATTGAGGTTTTAGAGGCTGAAGTATATAACCCGGCCCAAGAGAATTTTAAAATTTTCTTTGCCGACGATATGACCACGATTAAAGCCAAAAAATCAGATGGTACAATTATTCCCTTTGATAGTATTTCGGGTTCAGGAGATTTGCTAGCCTCTAATAATTTATCAGACGTAGACAACACAACAACAGCATTTAACAATATAAAACAAAGCGCTACTACAATAAGTACCGGAGTAGGTGAAATAGCAACACAAACAGAAGTAAATACCGGCACAGATGCAATAAGATGGGTAACACCTCAAACCCTTAATAATTGGACAGGAGGGGCCGGAGATATGACCAAGGCAATATATGACCCGGACAACGTAAATAGTAATGCGTTTGATTATGAAAATTTTAAAGGTTTATTAATTGTATTAGATGACATATTAACACCCCCAACAATTACAGGCACCGAGGATGACTATAACCCCACAGGTTTTGAAACCGCCAATTTATTGAGAATTGATTTAACAAGTAATGAAGATGTGACAGGATTTGAAAAACCACCGGCAGGAGTTAACAGAATAGTTTTTTTTCAAAATATAAGCAATTTTAAATGGAAAATAAAAAATAACGACCCCGGCAGTATTCCCGAAAATAGAGTATTAAACAAAGACTATAACGATAAAGAACTAAAAAAAGGAGAAACCGGGGCGTATTGGTACGATCATATTTCTAATAGATGGCGACCATATACAAGAATTGGTTAATTTTAAAAAATGGCGAAAAAATTCTATATAGAAGATGGGCAAGAAATACCGGCAATAAAATATGCCGATAGTAAACCGGATGGGTATTCATTAATAACGGATGAAAACTTAATTCATGAACTAACAAAAAACAAGTATAATTTAAGAGAAGAGGACGGTAGAGAATATTATAATAACTTCAGAAGTGATAGGTATATCGATATATTAAACGGGGTTTATACTGAAAGTCAAGTTTTTGACTTAGAAAACCATTTAAAAAATTTAGGTATTGAAATTGTTTCCGGCAATTGGTTAACAGCTCAAAACACTTTAAATAATTTAAATTTATCAGGTATTTTCGATCAAACAATGAAAGATGAATTAACAAATTTTATACAAGATTATATTAATACAAATTATTAAATAAATGGACGGAACAGGAAATATATTAATTGAGATTTTAGAAACTTCAGTATATAACCCGGCCCAAGAGAATTTTAAAATTTTCTTTGCCGACGATATGACCACGATTAAAGCCAAAAAATCAGATGGTACAATTATTCCCTTTGATAGTAACAGCGGTATAAAACAAGTTTACACAGCAAGTTTAAACCAAAGCGGGGTAAATGACCCAACGGCTACAATATTTGAAAATAACCTTAGTGGTTCAATTGTTTGGACTAGGGACGGGGTGGGAAATTATACCGGAACTTTAACAGGTGCTTTTACAGATACAAAAAGTTTTATTATGTTTAGTATTGGATATCAAAACTTATCGCCATTAAATCAAGCGGTTGAATATAGCGCGGGTTTTAATGATGAAGACAGCCTTTTTATTTCCGTAGCTACAAGAGATAACACAACAGGGGCGACGACATTACAAGACGGATTTTTATTCAATACCTTAATAAAAATATTTGTATATAATTAAAAAATAAAAAACAAAAAAAAATGAAAAATAAAAATTTATTAATATGCTTAGGAATTACAACAGTTGTTGCAATTGTAGTAATTATAATGCTAAGAAATAGAAAAAAAGAACAAAGCACACCGGAACAAGTGAAACAACCAATAACACCGGAAGAAATACCAACAACAACAACCAAAATACCATTGAAAGACAGTGATTTAATTTTGTCCGAGCCTTTAGCAAAAGAATTAAAAACGGCATTAAATTAAAAAAAAATGAAAATAAACAAAACACAAAAAATAATTCTATCAAGTGTTATAATAATTGTTGTTATTGCATTAATTTATTATTTATTTTTTAGTAAAAAATCCTCTATACCTTCAATTATGGGATTAAAAAAAATAACTCAAGCTGAAGCATTGGAAATGAGCAAAACAATTTCTAATTTAATGGAAACCGAAAACGTAGACAATATTAATCAAGCTACCGAATTAATAAATAACTTAAAAAATAGCGGTTGGGTTTATGTTGATTATAACCAAGTAACAGCCGTTTAATTAGTTTATAACATAGGACGAAAATAAGAACGGGGGGGCAGGTGAAAGCGCACCCCCTTTTTAAAAAAAAAAATTGAACGAACAACAAATAGAACAATTAACTAAAACAATAGAAAATTCTAATAATGGGTTAGATATTTTATATATTCTTATTTCATTAATAGTATTAGGCGCACCATTTTTTTTGTGGATAGGCAAAATAATAATGAGAAAAATAGTCGATCAGGTAGTTAACGATACTGTAGAGCCTCAAATTAACTTAATGAAAGATTTATTAGAAGTAAGGGAAAAAGAAACAGAGACTTTTTTAGGCATAATGAATATGCATATTGAAGAATTAAGATATGTTACAAAAGAATTAAGAATACACGAGGAACAAATAGACGACAATAAAAAAGAAATCAAGAGTATAAAAAATCAGCTTAAAAATTGAATAAAAAGCATAAATAAGGGACTATAAAATGAAATAGATACCCTAACACTCATATAAAATAAAATCAAAACAAAGTAGTTAAAAATGCCTTAAATGGAAAAATGACAAATCCAAACTTTTTTATGTTAAAAATAATTAAGTTATTAACAGGAGGAGGAGGAGGAAGGGAAGGAGGCGGT
>JAUVHP010000014.1 GCA_030593225.1 archaeon | reverse complement strand
GTTATGATGGATAAAATTAAAAAAAAGGCACAGGAAGAAATGGTGGGGTTTGCATTAATTATAATTATAGTTTCTATTGTATTACTAGTTTTTTTGAGTATTGCATTAAAAAATAATGATAGAGTAACATTGGAAAGTTATGAAATTGAGAGTTTTATTCAGGCATTTTTGCAACACACAAGCGAATGCAGAAGGGCAGATAATTTAGATTTTTTATCTATTCAAAGATTAATTTTTAGTTGTGATAAAGAAGATTTATGTTTAGATGGGCAAAAAACTTGTGATGCACTTAATGAAACATTGATAGAGATTATGGATGAGAGTTGGAAATATGGCAGTGACAGGCCGATTAAAGGAAGAAAATTGGAAATTTTATCTAGTGGAAAAGAATTATTATTTATTGAAGAAGGGAATAAAACTTTAAATTCTATGGGGGCTGTTCAAGAATTTTTTAGAAGTGGGAGTGAGATAAGCATTAATTTTGTGGTTTATTATTAAATTTTGTTTCTTTTCATAATCTCTTCGTTAAATCCATCCTTATGTACCTGAGTACACGGCGGACGAATTTGCCTCGACATTATAAAAATAATTCAAAATTTGGGAAGTAAAAAGAGGAGAGATAAGAAAGAAATCAGCAAAGGGAAGCTGACGGGAAAAGAAGAGGATAAGGTCAGAAATCAGTTCCTTTGAATGGCTAAAAAGAACTTTGGAAAATTCTGTTGTTCTCTCCTGAAAAATTTTGTTTTGTTTTTTTCATTAGTAATGCAAACTTCTTCTCATTGGTAATGCAAAGATTTAAATAAAAATTATTCTTAAATTAATTATGCCACAGGTATGCTGTTAATCTGCTTGCAGAATCCTGAATTGTATCCCCCGTGATTTCCTCCTTGAGGTAATCCGGTTTTTATTTAAAATGTTGAAAAGAATTTCTATTTATATTGATGGTGCTAATTTTTATGTAGGAATGACTTCAATTAACCCTAAATATACTGATGTTAAATTTGATTTTGAAAAATATATTCAAAATATTATTGGAAAAAATAATCTTATTAAAATTTATTACTATAATGGTTCTTTAAAACAACAAATTAATTTTAAAATCTTTCAAAAGCAACAAAAATTATTTTCTCGTCTTAGAAAAATAAAAAGATGCGAAGTTATTATTTGTAAAAGAAAACCAAGAATAAATGATGAAGGTAGAGAATATCACATAATAAAAGGAGATGATATTTATTTAGCATTAGATATGCAAGGGGATGCTTATGAAAATAAATATGATAAAGCAATCCTAATTAGCAGTGATGGGGATTTTATTTATTTGATTAAGAGAATTAAAGCATTAAAAAAAGAAGTGGAAGTATGTTATTTTGAGAGCTGTGTTTCTAAACAACTATTAAAAGAAGCTAATGAAATTAGATTAATTAACAAGAAAATACTTAGAAAATTTTTCTTTAATGGATAAAATTGGCTAAAAAGAACTTTGGAAAATTCTGTTGTTCTCTCCTGAAAAATTTGGTTTTGTTTTTTTCAGGACCCAATTTAGTAAAATTGGCTAAACTAAAAACAAGAAATTTTTGTAAAGTCAATTTAGTAAAATTACCTAAACCTTGATATTAATTATTATATTATCTACTATGATTTCTGGGCGATGCCTAATTCTGTTTTTTGTTTTTTCTTCAATTAATTCTATAAATCCAAATCTTTCTAAAAGTTTAATATCATCATTTACAGATTTAAATCCTCTTTGTAATTTTTTAGCTAAATCATAAATAGAATTTGGATTTTGAGTTTTTATGACATTTAAAATCCGTGCTTTTTCATTGCTCAATAATTGCCTTAATGCCAACATTCCTGAAAAGTCATAGTCCTCTTTAGAAACCCCAGATTTTTTTAATAATGAAAAAGCTCCTTTAGATTCTTTTATTGTAATTTCTCTTGTTTTTGTCTTAGTTTTTGCCATAGTATTTTAAGGGTGAGAAGATTTCTGATATCAAACTCGTCAGAATATTTATCAGAAAGTTTTAAGTAACTCTCTTTATTATTATTTTGTATGTCTGAAATTATTGTTAAAGTTGATGTTCCTTCTGAACTTAATGAAGAGTTTAGATTAGCATTGGATAAGGTCGTTAAACAATTTGTGATGAATTTGAAATTATCTATGATTAATGATATATCTGAAATTCCTGAGGATGATTTTAGGGAAGTTAAAGAATCTGTTGTTAAGGAAGTGATTGAATCTACTAGACAAACTTCTAAGAAACTTAAATCTGGTGAAATAAAACCAATGACTTTGAATGAATTTAATGATTTGTGCGATTCAATATGAAAGTAGATATTACACTTATTCAAAAAACCCTCAGAAAACTCAAAAAAAAAGATATTCATTTGTTTGGGGCTGTTCAAAAAAAAATTAATCGAATTGCTAATCTTGATATTATTTCTATCAATCATTTTAAAAATCTTAGGGGAAATCTGAAAGATTATAAAAGAGTTCATATTGGAAGTTTTGTTCTTATATTCAAAGTTGAAAAAAACATCCTCATCTTTGATAGATTTAAACATCACGATAAAGCCTACTGACTTCTGATTTCTGACTTCCGATATCTGACATCTTTCCAGATTTTCTATTGTTTTAGCCATAGTATTTTTTCTAAATAGATAAGTTTAAACTATATTTTTTAGTTATCTATTAATTTTTTATATATATTACTAAAATAAACCCTATTAATAAATCTTTGGTTAAAACCTTAAATTATGTGTATGTATTAATATATTAGTGATAACACAACCTTTATATAAAAAACCATAGGAAAGAGGTGTTTTTACTATAAAACCAAAAAAGTGTGTCGTAATCTTTTTAAAGAAATAATACGACAAGGAATTATACTTTCATTTATATTCCTCTGATAAATTTATTTTATCGGGTGAAGTTGTCATAGGCAACAAGTATAGAGTTGAAAGGAGGTTAAAAAATAAAAAAAATGAAATTTAATTTTAGAAAAATTTCTGCGGTTATTGCTAGTGGTTTAATGACTGTTTCTGCTGTAGGATTTGCTGCTGCTGCTAATTTCCCAGCACCGTTTGTGGTTGGAGGAAGTGCAGATGGAGCTGTAGTTTTTGGAACTGGCGCAGGTGCTTTAGATCAAACACCAGCAAATAGTATTGGAAACTACTTAGCTAGTAAAGTGACTGTTGGAAGTGGTGCTCCTACTGGAGATAGTGTATTACTTGCAAAATCAAGTGATAACTTAAACTTAGGAGATACTTGGGGAGTTTATACATCAACAATTGATTATAGTGACTTACCTAGTATCCTTGAAAAAGGAACTTATATTGCATCTGATAATGACCAATATAATTATGAACAAACAATAAAGATTGGTACTCCTACTCTTACACATTTCAGAGATTCTGATTATGAAAGTGAGGTTGGATTAAGTGATAAAACACCAGTAGTTGGTTTTAAATTAAGTTCTAGTACATGGGTTATGAACTATACTCTTGATTTTACTCAAGATGCTGAATCTGATATTGTTGGTACAGATATGGATGATATTGAAGGAAGTGATTTAATGTTGTTCGGTAAAACATATTATGTTTCTGACTTAAAGAATGGTTCAAGTGCTACATACTTGGGTAAAATGACTTTACTTGACTCTGCAACAATTGCAACAGTTAGTGAAGGAGAAACAGTTACTGTAACAAGTGGTGGTTCAACTTATGAAGTAAGTATTAGTTTTATTGATTCTGATGAAGTAAAATTCATGATAAATGGTCAAGAAGCTTCAACAAATAAACTTGTAAAAGGAGATAGTGCTAAATTATCTGATGGCTCATACATTGGAGTTAGAGATATTAGTAAACTTGAAGTTTCTGGAGAGACTGGAAGTGCCTCATTTAGTATTGGTGCTGGAAAATTAGAAATAACTTCTGGATCAAATATTAAACTTAACGATAAATCAGTTACAGGAGTAAAAGGATATGTTCATAGAACAGCTGGAACATCTGGAAGTGAAAAGATTGATAAAATAGTGATTAAGTGGGAAACTAATGGGGAAGAATTCCTAACACCCTCGTCAGAATTAGAAATGCCTGGATTTGGAGGTATTAAATTCTCAATGTCGGAATTAGTAAGACCAACAGAAGAAAAGGTTTCAATTAATAGTGATTCCGAATCTGCTGAACTTATTGTTCCTATAAAAGATGGGGACGCTAGTTTCAATATTTTATATGCTGAAACAGCTACAGGAAATTTCACAGGAATTGGTAAATCTACAACTGAAAGATTAGCAACAAGTTCTACAAGTGTGCTTACTTTTTACGAGCAAGTATCAAGTAGTGATCAAGATGCGTGGTTTGTTGTATCTTATACTTCATCAAATGAAGCAGAATCTTATTTGTTGAAATTAACAGTAGAGGAAGGAACTGATGGAGTTCTTAATTCAACTACAATAACAAATGTTATTACAGATGAAGAGATTTGTCCAGACAAAACTACTACTGCAAGCAGTTGTGGTATCGGAAATGTTGATTTAACAATCACAGATGTTAACTGGACTTCTACAGATAGATCAGCTACTATTACAGCAGGAAGTGGAACAAATTTTAGTACAATTTATACAGATGGTGGATTAAAAATCTATTTACCTGTTAGTACTACAAATGCTACAAACACTGCAAATGGAGCTATTTTCTTAAATGACTCGAATGGTGCTCAAAGTTCTAAAGGAGGCACAGGCCATAATTCTGATTCTTTCCATCTATTTATGGATGGTGAGGATAAAGATGATGCTATTGCTGGAGGTCTAGAATTTTACTTAACTGTAAATGATTATGGAACAACTACTAGAGAATTGCAAGTATCTGATTTAGATGGTACTGGAACTGGTGGTGCTAATGGACAAGAAGTTGGTACAGGTACAGGAAACTACGAAGCATATATTGTTGGCGGTTCTGCTGCAGACAATCAAACTGCTCCTAGATTAATGCACTATACTAAAGGTGATCCAGATTATGCAGAAATTTACTATGCAACTGGAGAATCTGAAACTTACGCACAAGTGTATTTAACATCAAGCGATGCTACTTTATCTGCTGCTGGACAAATGGTTTTCAAAGACAGCGAAAAATCTTCTTGGGAAAACAAGAATGTTGTTGTTGTTGGTGGAAGCTGTATTAACTCGGCTGCTGCGACACTATTAGGTGGTGCTTTATGTGAAAGTGCATTTACTGATAAAACTGGAGTTGGAGCTGGACAATATGTTGTTCAAAGCTTTGCTGATGGTTTTAGTTCTGGAAAGGTTGCATTATTAGTTGCTGGATACCATGCTGCTGACACTGTTGCTGCTGCTTCAAGATTAATTGAACCAGGAGTAAGTGTTGAGACTGCTACAGGAACTAAGTATATTGGCACTGTAGGTGTAAGTGGAAGTTCAACTATGAGTAAAGTAGAATAAACCAAAACAAATTTTTTATTTTTTTTCTTTTTCTTTTTTTTTAACTTCTTGACTGGGGTTTCGAAAAAGATGTCTGATTTCAAAAAACTGATATCTAAATTTGGCTAAGGAAATTTTATAAACTGAGAATTATTCTAGTTTGTATGGAAGAAATGATTACAATCCCTAAGCAAAGATATGATGAATTAAAATTGCAGGCGAATATTGATGTTGAACTTCTGCAAGATTTAATGGAAGGATTCAGAGATATTAAAGAAGGTAGATTTGAAAGAGTTAAGTAGTTTTGTTGACTATATCTTTTAATTCAATTCTAAAAACGTTAAATAGTAATTTTATTGTGTTAATAGTTTTTTGTTGGTCTTTCTTTTCGCTAATTGTAATCATAAAAATTGATTTTAAATCTTCATAGATTAAATAATAAATCCTATATTTATCAATCTTCTTTTCTCTAAACCATTTTATCCCTAATGGTTTTCCTAAGTAAGGATTAATAATTAATTTATCCCCAATATTATCAACTTGGTTTTGAAAATCAAAATTGAATTTGGCTAACTTTCTATCAAATGTTGCAGAATGATAAAGACTAAATTTATTCATAGGTAAATTAATAATTCAATCCTTTTAATAACTTGTAAAAAAATAAAGTAAATTTTTTATACTCTAAAATACAAATTTACTTATTACAGATTTAGAAAATAAATCTTAACACTCTTTACAATGAAAACTCCCACTCACAAAAACTTCTCTAAATTCTCTTTGTTCATTTATTTGAATTTTTGTAAATGCTCGGTCGCCCACAGAGGATTTTTTGAAAAATCTTAAATAGTCTATTTTCAAAAATAACTTATGAGAAAAATAATTTCAAAACAAAAGCAAAAAGAATTAGACAGAGTCAAGCAAATTATTGTTGGAAGTGTATTAATTATAATTATGTTCGCAAGTGTTTTGGGATATGCTTTTCAAGGAAATGATGAAGAAAGTAATTCAAAAATTGAATATAATGGGTTTGAATTTATTGAGAAAGATAATCTTTGGATTTTAGAAGATTCATTTATGTTTAAGTATAACCCCAAAGAAACAGAGGATTTTTCTTTTGAAGGTTATGTGAGTTTGTTATCTGATTTTCAAAATAAACCACTTTATATTTATTCTGAATACAAGGAAGCTGAATCTGAAATTTATAAGAATCTTTATAATTCTGTTCAAAGAATTCAGTATGCTTGTCTTAATGAAAGTTTTAATTTAAATTGTGAAGAAAGTTGGCCCACTAAAACATGTGAGGATAATTTTATTTTAATTAAAGAGGGTGAATTTAAAGTAGAACAAAAAGATAATTGTTTATTTATTCAAGGCCCAAAAGAAAATTTAACGCAAATCAGTGATGAAGTTTTATTTAAAGTTTTAGAAATAAAATCTTAGACATAAATATTTATAAATTAAAAAAGCAAATAAAATTATGGTAAAAAAAGAGAAAAAGAAATCCTTAAAGAAAAAATCTGGAAAAAAATCTTTGAAAAAAGTTGAGACAAAAAAACAAAAAGTGTGTGAAGTTTTTGAAGTTGGCAAAGAAGGAAAAGAAAAGTTAGTAAAAGCGTGTGGGCAAGAAGAAATTAAAATTGCTACAAAAAATCAGATTGCACATCAAAATAAATTATTAAGAAATATGTTTATTGGAATAGGTTTGTTTATTTTAGGGTTTGCTTTAATGTTTATGATTTTTTATTCTATGAATAATTTTGAATCAAATGGTGTTAAATATAATGTTTTGAAAGAGGGTAAAATTACTTTTTATCACACTAGTTTTCCTTCAAAATTTATTACTCCTTCTAGAACAATTGAATATAATATTTATTTAAGAAATGACCCTCGTGAATTAAAAGATATTATTTTTGAAGGTAATTTAGCTATGTTGGAAATGGCTGTTATTGAAAGCAAAGAAAATTTTGATTGTGAGGGAGATGGGGTAATTGCAGTTGCTAATTTTAATCAAATTATGAAGGCAATGGGAACTCAGGTCACTAGAGATTCAGAATATTCTGTCTGCGACCAAGCAGGAAGGTATATGTTTTTTGAATTGAAATCTGGAGAAGAAACAAAAATTATTCAAACAGGTCCTGCTTGTTATGATTTTGTGATTAAAGATTGTGAAATTTTGGAAGTTACTGAAAGGTTTTTAATTGAAGCTTTAGCTAATTAATTTTGTTTCTTTTTCATAATCTCTTCGTTAAATCCGTCCTTATGTACGTGAGTACACGGCGGACGAATTTGCCTTAATCTTATAAAAAATAATTCAAAATTTGGGAAATGGAAAAAGAAAATAATAAGAGTTGGATAAAATAAAGATATGTGGTTAGGAAAAATTAATTATTATTATCAGGGATAATTTTTCTTTTGAGTTTTCTGTTTAACAAGACATAAATTATTGCAATTATTCCTGCGAATATTAAAAGTAAAAATATAATTATATGCATGTTCTCTTGAATTAGGGTGGCGTTGTTTCCACATAAATATCCAATATAAATTAAAATTGCAGTCCATGCTCCTGCTCCTAAACTTGTGAATAAGCAAAATTTGAAAAGATTCATTCTTGAGAAACCTGCAGGAAGTGAAATAAGTTGCCGTATTACTGGAATAAATCTTCCGACAAAAGTTGTAATTTCGCCGTGTTTTCTAAAATAATCGTCGGACTGTTTTATTTTTTCTTTGTTTAAAAAAAGTATTTTTTTGTATTTAGAAACAAGTAAGTCAATAGTAGTTCTTCCTAAATACATTGCCAAAAAGAAATTAATTAACGCCCCTGCTAAACTTCCGAGTAATCCTGCGACAAATACAATCCACAATGTCATTTTGCCTTGGGCGACTAATGCACCTGCAGGAATTAAAATGACTTCGCTTGGGAATGGAAAAAATGAACTTTCAATTGTCATTCCTATAAAAATTCCAAGGTAACCTAATTCATTTATAATTGAAAGTAAAATTATTGTAAGTTGAGAGATTAGTTCTGTTAATTGTGAAATCATTTTATTTTATTGTATAATAATTTCATATCTGTATAAAAAGGGATACTTTTTATTTTGAATATTTTAACTTCAGCAAACCATATTCCCACGACTAATAATACACTTAGAAGATACCAAGTTAATTGATGTGTTATGTCAAAGAAAGAAGAATTTGATAAAGCCAGAAAAGACAGGATTATTATTCGTAGAATATTTAGGAATAAAAAAGCTACAAAAGAAATGAGAATCATTTTAATTCGTTTGTTTAATTTTATATTTGGTGTTGCAAGATTAAGGATAACTAATAAATAATAAGCAGAACCTGCGACACAGGATTTTATTATTTCTATTGAAAAGTCCTTGAAGAAAATTGTTGTTCCTGTGAGTGTTGTGTTAAAAAATAAATTAAAAATAAAATAAACAGGGTAAACAGTTAAGGGTGTGAAAATTAAATAAAATAAATATAAATTCGGCAAGGCAATTAGCACTAAGATTAAATATCGTAATGAAAGATTAAGGAAATTTATTTTCATATAAAACTAAATAAATATTTATTTAAATAGATTGGGTTTATTTATTTTATTGCAGATTTTTAAGACAAAAATCTTTATACTCCTGACAAAGAAAACTCCCATTCACAAAAACTTCTCTAAATTCTCTTTGTTCATTTATTTGAATTTTTGTAAATGCTCGGTCGTCCTATGGGATTATTTTTGAAACTTTTATAAAGAGAACTTTTTATTTTTAGTTCTCCCCTGAAAATTTTAATTGTTTTTTTCAGGATTCATCTTTGCTAAATATTTTGCTTTTGCAAAGTTGTCTAAGGAGTTTTATTTTTAGTTCTCCCCTGAAAATTTTAATTGTTTTTTTCAGGATTCATCTTTGCTAAATATTTTGCTTTTGCAAAGTTGTCTAAAGTTGTGTTTCAAAATTAATTTATTGCAGATTTAGAAAATAAATCTTTATACTCCTGACAAAAAGGTGTCGCCCTTCGGGATTATTTTTGAAACTTTTATATAGTTGTGTTTCAAAATTAATTTATGAAAAAGTGGTTAATAATTATTTTAGGTATTTTAGTTGCTGTTATTAGTTTTATGTTTGATGAAAAAATAATTCAGTTTGTTTCTTTATTTAGAAATAATATTTTGAATGAATTTTTTTTAGGAATAACTTTTGTTAGTTCTGAGATTATTATTTTCTTTTTTTTGACAAGTTTATTTTTATGGAAAGAACATAAAAGAAGATGGATTTTACCTTTATGGTTAACGCTTTTTTTATCTGTTGTTGTTAGTTTTGTTTTGAAATTTGGAATTCATAGGGCAAGACCTTTTCAGCAAGGATTAGTTTCTGTGTTGCCTATTTTAGAAAAAAGTAGTCATTTGGTTTGGAATTTTAGTTTTCCATCGTTTCAGGCAATGCTTGCATTTTGTGCTGTTCCGATTTTAGCAAAAGAATTTCCAAGATTTAAATATGTCTGGATTATTTTTGCAGGATTAGTTGCTTTTTCTAGGGTTTATTTTGGATTGCATTTTCTAAGTGATGTAATTGCTGGAGGATTGATAGGAATTGTTTTGGGTTGGGCAATGATTAAACTAGAAGGAAAATATAAATTTGGTGAGAAAGTTTTGAAGAAATTTTTAAAAAAATGAATTATTGTTTGCAATCTGTTAAGCTCCAAATAACTAATTTATAACAAGAGATATGTCTTAGAGTTGTGCATAGGAATTTATCATATCTTATTAATGGGTTATCATCTCCTAGATTTCTTTCGCAACCTTCTTTTATAAGAGGGCAAACATCTTCTCCTTTATCTTTTCTTAATTCTCTTGAGGTAGGAAAAATTAAATCTCCGACACTTATTTTTTCTGTTAATTTTTTCCCAATTATATTTGTTGCCCTTTCTTTAAATTGATATTCTGTCATTTTAGAATTATTCTTTTGACAATCTTATTGCCACTACAATTATTGATAGGATTAAAAGTATATTTAATGCTCCAATTCCCCACAAGTATAAATTGTTTCCTGGAAGAAATCCAAATACATTTTGAGGTTCAATTGAAACTGACACTGGTTGTGTTGTTACAACTTCTGTGTCTGAAATAACTTCTATATTGAAAATCTTGTTTCCTGAAACACCTTTGTTTACATTGAAAGTTAATGTTATGTCTCGTGATTCTCCTGCAACTAATGTAATTGTGTTTGATTCAAGGTCTTCTAAAGTTGCCCATTCTGAGTAGTCCTTTACATTAATAACATAAGTTACTGTCTTGTCTTCTGTGTTTGTAATTGTTGTTTGGACTGTTAATTGTTCTCCTGCTTTTGCTTCAGAAGTTAAATCTGCTGTGATTTTTGCTGATTCTTTAAGTTTACAGTTTCCATCAACATTAATTAAAACTTTGAATATTGCTTTTTCTTCTTCATCAGTTTCAAATATTTCATTATCTTCGTCATATATTCTAAATTCTAATGTGTAGTATTTTGCTTCTGCATTTTCTGGGATTGTTATTGTTGTTTCTAATTTTTCTTTATCAAAAGAATCAATATTTCCAATTTCTACAAGTTCGCTTATTCCTAATTCGCTGTTTGTAATTAATACTGTTACATCGTCTTGTTCATGGTCTCCAATGTTCCAAACATCTGCTATAATTTGAAGTTCTGTTCCGCAAGCAACTGCGTCAACTAACTCTAAATCTTTTAATGACATTCCGTTAATTTCTATATCATCAAGAACTACGAAATCGTCATTTGTGATTAAACTAACTTTTTCTGAAGTTTCTACACATGTTTCTTGATTATCTAATTCTTCAGCATCATTATCATCAATTTCCCCTTGTGCTTTTATATAAAGAATTAAATCTTCTGATTCCATATCATCTACATCTTCATCTAAAGCGAAAGTAAAAGTTATTAATTTCTCGTCATTTTCGTCAAGGTTGAAATCGCTTTCTGTGTCGTCTGTGATTTTTTTTCCAGCAGTAGTATACAATGCCCAAGATAATTCAATGTCTTGAATATCCCAGCTTCCGTCGTTTTCTATTTCTACTTCTACTTCAATTACATCAAAAGGATACCAGTATTCTTCATCGTCTCCAAATCCTTGCTTTACATTAATATTAATATCATTAATTTCTAAATTTCCTGAATTACTGCAATCTTCACAGAATAATAAAGGAACTTCATAATCTAAAGTATTACTTTCTGTTTCAGAATTATTTGCTTTAATTGTAAAAGTATTATCATCTCCAAAATCTAAATTATCTATATTTATTGAATAAATTTCAACTTCTACTGATGCGCCTGGATTTAATGTGAAAGGAGTTGTATCAAAAGATAAATCTAAATCTGCGGAACTAACAATTTTTAAATCAATATCTTCAAGAATAACATTTCCATTGTTTGTTATATTTACTGTTCCGTTTTGTGTTTTTGTTAAATCATCACCATCAGTTATTGAAAGAGATTTGTCTTCATTGATATCAATTGAAATATCAAAATTATTAATATCTAAGTGATACCCAGTTTCATTATTTTTTCCATCTAATGAGATTGTTCCAACATCTGTACCAGATTCATAAGCATCTGACTTAAATGTAAGAGTAAAAATATTACTTGTTGTTCCATCTAAAATGAATATATCATTAAATTCTACAATATCTGAATCAATTATGTATGAGACTCCTCCATATTTTGCCCCTGTCCAAGATCCGAATGCAAATAAGGGTAAATTTATAGAAACATTAGTTAAAACTTGACTCTCTTGATTATCTATCTTAAATGAAACATCAAAAGAATCTCCATGATTAATAACTGAATCATTGCCAATAATATCAAGGGGGTTTCTTTCAACAGCACTTACACAACTAACCATTAACACCAACGATAAAATGCTTAAACTTATCAAACTCAATATTTTTGATTTCATTTTGTAGTCATTTGGGAGTTACTATGGTTTATAAAGATTTCTATGATAAAAAATAAGGATTATTTTGGATTGAATTAAATGAATTTCAAGTATAGAAATGCTTATGTTTTTATTTCTTTTACAAAATATTTACTTGTTTTAGTATTCCCTTCATGGTAAAGTATTCCCTCTTCAACCAATAGATTTAACATTTTTATTGCTGTTACTCTAGATACTCCTAATTGTTTTACTACTCTTGAAGATGTAAGTTCTTTGTGTTTTTTTATTATTGAATATAATTTAGCCATTTTAACATCTTTAGAAATAGAAGCAATAAGACTTATTTTTACATAAAATGAAGAAGGAGTATCTCCTATTACTTTAAATTCTGGGGCAATTCTGCGTAAACGTTCAAGTTCTTCTTTTATTTTCCAAATACCTTCTCCTCTGCCTTCATAAAGAAACTTTGGATTTAAAAAAGTATAAAGACCTTCATTCGGATGATATGTTGAATGGTTTGATATTATATCTTGCCACATTTTTTCAGAAACTACTGCAGGATTAGTCACATCAAAACAATCAGCAAATATTCTTATTCTTATATGCTCATTGCTTCTGTAATTTCTATGAGCTATCGCATTTGTAACAACTTCCCTAACAACACTTTCGGGAATTAATGGATTTTCTGTCATCCTAGCTCCATTATATATTCTTTCAAGAGGTAAATTTTGAAGTATTATTTGTGTTGACTCTTCAATTAATATTCCTGCAGGTTTTGATAATTTTATCGAAGCACCTATTGGAATTGGAGGACTCCCAATAACATTATCATATTTTTGTATTTCAATAAATGCCCCTTCAATATATTCGCATGGATTTTTTCCTAATGCAATAACTCCTCTAATAGTAAGAGAATTGTTAGAGGTTATACTATCTAAAATATTTTTTTTATCTTTTCTTAATAATTTTATATATTTATTTAATTCGACAAAGTCTATATCTTTTTTTGAAGCGTGAGTAGGAAGATTTTCTATATTAACTCCTCCGTAAGTTATATGGTATCTACGTACTTCATCTGGTTGTAAAGAAATATTTGAATCCCCTTTCCTTTCATAAAAATTCTTTTTATACGCACAGGGTCTAAGTTCTCCCACATTTTTAATTTCAATTAATGCTAATTCTTTTTCTTTATACTTAATTATTTTAGATTTTGTTAATGGTGCTGGTTTAACATTCCTTATTGCTTCAGTAAATTCTTTTTGAAAATTTTTATTGATTCCTAAAACATCTCCTCCATTTTTTAAGTCTTTTTGACCAACAAATAAAATACCTCCATTTTTTGTTCCAAAACTAGCAATTTTAATTCCTAAATTTTCTTGACCTCCTTCTGTCCTATCAAAAATCTCGTCTTCTTTTCTAGAGAGTAATTCTTCTATTGGTGCTTCATATAGCTTTTCTAAACTAGATTCAAATTCCATATTAATTGTTTAATTGTTTACTTTATATACTTTACCATTAAACAATTAATTATTTTTTCTTATAAGATTCTAGAAAATAAATAAGTGGAAATGAATTTTCCCAACCATTTACACAAATACATGCTGGATACTTTGAATACACAAAGATTTGACAGGGTTCAATCCACTTAAATATATATGCAAATAGATATTAATAAATTTTTCGTTTTTGGAAATTTTATATTTTACTAAGATAAATCTTCTATAAAAAGTTTTATATATAATAAAGATTTTATTTTTCTATTAAAATGAGCATTAAATCTAAGGAAAATTCTATTGGGGCGTGGGCGTTTTTAATAGGTGTTATTTTGGCTCTTTTGATTGGGATTTCTACTACATTAATTCCGATTCCAGCTCTTACAGCATATAGTGCACAGATTTACGGAATACTTTTGCTTCTTGGGTTATTTGTGGGTTTTATGAATGTGACAGGAAAGGATTCTCAAACATTTATGATTGCAGGAGCTATTTTAGTTATTGTGAGTAAGTTTGGTATGGAAAGTGTTACAGGTTCTTTTGTAGGAATAGGTGTTGGGGCGACAGTTTCTTCTGTTTTTGCTGCATTATTAGTGCTATTTGTGCCTGCGACAATTATTGTAGCACTTAAGACAGTTTTTAGTATTGCTAAAGTTTAATTTAGGATTTTGTTTCTTTTTCATAATCTCTGCGTTAAATTGATTCTCAAATAGCTCCACTATTATACGAATCAATTTGCCTTAATCTTATAAAAAATAATTCAAAATTAGGAATGAAAAGATAAAAAAATAGAAAAAAGATTTTGCAGATATAGATTAATTTATATAATTTATTTTTAATTTAATTACTATGAAAAAAGGTGATGAAAATAAATTTGAAATAATGTATAAAACTGCTGGTAAAGAACTTGCTGATAAAATTGTTAGTGTTTTTGAAGGTGATGAAAATAAAGCAGAAAATTGGTATTGTTCTTCTTGTGTTGCATTGGAAAATTTATCTCCTAAAGAATGTTGTAAAGCAAAAAAATACTTTCAAGTTGAAAAAGAACTTGGAAGAATTGAACATGGAATATTTAGCTAACCTTACTAATATTAATTATAGAACCCTCATTCATATCCATTCTTGGACAAGAAGTATTTACCCATGAGTCGATTTGGAAGTTTTCAAATTCATTTGTATCTATATTATTACTAATAAATAGGTAAGAGGTTTTATTCTTGTGTTTTTTTCTAAATTCAATTGCTTTTTTTAGGTTTTCTTGCCCTGGTTTTGTTGAAATTAAAATTCCGATTTTTTCTGCGTGAAGGAATTTTAGATAAGCTCCTTTTTGTTTTTTTTCTAAAATTTCTATTTCTTTTTTAGAAATTTTTTGTAAAATTCCATTAGTAAATAAATAAACTGGAATTTTTGTTTCATGAGCAAGAGAAATCGCGTGAAATTTTCCGTCGCTAATTAGTAAAATTGCTTTTGTGTTTTTTGGAAAATTTGGTTTGCTACAACCTAGAACTTGTGTGAAGAAAGTTATTTTGTGTTTTTTGGAAAGTGTGCTTTTTATTTTTTCTGCTAAATCTTTATATTGTATAGAATAAGCAATTGCTAAATTTTTTGGCAGATTTTTTGATAAATCTTTAAGTTCTGAATCTGTAATCTGCATAGTTGATTTTGCTGGGATAAATAATGTTTTCATATAGAAAATAAGTTAGGGAGAGTTATAAATATTTTGAAGTAAAGATTTTTATAACATTCTTCTATCGGAATAATATGGAAGAGAAATTCAAAGAAAGAATAAATTATCAAGAGGATATAAAAGATATTTCTCTACAAATATGTAGAGATTATAATTTGGGGGAGTTTAAATCAAATAAACTTATTTTAATGGGCTATGAGGATTTTAATTTTATTTTAGAAACATCAAGTGGAAAATATTTTGTTAAAGTATTTGCAAATTTTAGAGATTTGAAAAATTGTGAAAGATATATAAAAATCATGGAAATGGCAATTGATGTTGGGATTTCTACACCGAAACTATTGAAATCAAATCATGGATTTTTACACCTTTCAGAGATAAATAAAACAAACATAAGATTATGTGTTTCGGAATTTATTGAAGGAAAAACTTTATTTGAACTAGAAAAAAAATTAAATATTGATGAAGTAAAATTTATTGCAAAACAGGCTTCGCTTATTAACTCGATTAA
>JAUVHP010000067.1 GCA_030593225.1 archaeon | reverse complement strand
AGAACTTGTGGAGCATTCTCTGGTGTTTTGTTAAGTCTTGTTCTCGTATTTTTTGTTTCCATTTTTTTGTTTCTTTAGGCTAGTCAACTCTTAGTTCCTAACATCATTGGAAGCCCACTACTTTAGTGGTGGGTAATTGACACTCTAATATAATTAATTCTTGTTTAACTAAATCATTTACAACTTTATTAATATCTTCAAAATCTTCTTTAATCCACTTAATTGCTTCTTGTCTTAATTCTTTAACATTAACATCACTACTTATTCTATCTACTTCTTTTCCATAGTCCATAGCTTTCCATTTATGTCTTATGTCCTCTAATGTTTTTGGTTCTTTATTTGTCATTGTTCTGAAACCTCTCTTTTATATTTTATTTTCCTCTACATCTCTCACATGTCTTTAAGCTTTTGTCTATTTTTTCTCTACCACAATTTGAACATTTATTTTGCTTTGCCCACACCTCTTTTCTTTTATTAAAACTTTTCATTACCATTTTCTTAAATTTATCTCTAAATTCTGTATCATTATTATATCGATCATTAAGATAATTTTTACTATATTCTGCCCTTTTCTGATTTTTTATTTTTATTTTTTCTTTTGTGAGCTTTTTATTTGACTTTTGAGCTCTTGCTATAGCTTTTTCTCTCTGTCCCTCAGAACCCCAGTATAGAACACATGAAGAACTAACTTCTAATTTTTTAGCAATAGCAACTTGAGTTAATCCTTTATCATTTAGAATTTTTATATTTTCTAATATTTCAGGTGTTATTTTTCTGTAACGGTATCGTTTCATTTTATATTTTTTCTTTTACCAAAGTATCTTTTAATTACTCTTTCTTGTCTCTTTCTTCTTATTTTAGTATTTTCGTCTGTTGGTAAACATTTACCATCTTTATTAAGTATTTGTCTTGTACGACGGTATGATTCAGGAGGTGGTAAAATTTTAATTAACTTTTTAGGTATTCTTATGTTTATAAACTTTATGTCTGATTCTATATCTATCTCTGGAAATTCTGCCCTTAAACATTCAAAATCCATAATTCTATCATTATTTGTTGCTTTTGGATATTTATTCAAAACTTTTTCAACAAGTATCTTTTTCTTTTTACAATATCTATCAAAATCTTCCATTTCTAGACTATCGTCACCCCAATCTATTTCATCATTTTTTAAAGGTCTCTGTTCTTCTCTAACTTCAAATTCATTTCTTTTTGTATTTATAACACATACTTTTTTTGGAACATCATAACCTTTTACAAATTTTTCTACCATCTTTTTTTCCCTTTTTGAACCATTTATAATATTCCATTTGTTGTTTGCCTTCGTGAATAATTAATATAGGTAATCCTAAAGAAAGTCTTTGAATATTCATCAAAATTCTCCCAGTTCTCCCATTACCATCTTTATGAGGATGTATAATTTCAAATTTAATATGCCATTCTTTAACTTCTTTTTCATTAGTCGGTTTAAATTCACAAAGCTTATCTAGGTCTTCTTTAATATATATAAAGTGTATTGCTTCTCTAAAACCATCCTTTGTCATAACTCCTACTTGCATATTTCTTAGTTTTCCAGCAATTTCTGGATTAAGCCTAATCATAATTCTTTTATGTATCTCTTTTATTAGTTTAACATTTATTGAATCTTTCCTTTTTTTAGCATAGTTCCATGCTTTTTTTACGTCTTCTAAAGCTACAGAACCATATTCTCTTTCAATATGATTACTTTCTTTCAAAAATTCAAGTTCTTCTTTTTTCATAAAACCCTCATTTTGCATTTTCATCTTAGTAAACCCCCGTTTACTGGATTTATAAATATATGTTTTTGTCATTTTTTACTCAATTCATCTATCAATTCAGCAGCGTGTTTAAATGGAAAGATAATAATTTTTATTATTATCCAAATTAGTACTAAAATAGTCGCCAAAATACCCACAATTATAAAAATTGGATTTAGATATTCAAACCATTTCCTTTTAATAATTCTTTTCATAAAATCTCTACGTTTCGGATACCCTTGCTTTTAAGCGTGGGGGGAATTGTGAACCTCCATTTTCTTTAATTTTATCTTGTAATACCTGCTAAATGAATCTGTTAAAATTATTGCAAAAACTTGTAAAGCAACAGGTATAAGTATCCAATAATTTCTTGCAGAGATAAAACCCATAATACACAATATAAAAACAAAAAAAGCTCCATTTTTTACAATCATATCTGATTGGTACCATCCAATCCATTTTTCCTTATTAAGTGTTTCGTTTGTTTTTGCCATTTTCTTTAAGATATCCTATCTTTCAAGGTTGGGAGAGTTTCATTTTTTAATTCTTTCCTCCATTTCTTTTAGATCTTTTTTATCATATCCTTTTTCTTTAAATTGTTTTTTTAATAATTTATAATATCTTTTCAAAAAACAATCATCGCATATCTCAAGTTCAAATCTATCATCATCAAAATCACTACCATAACCAAAATGGAAATAAAGACTTCCAAATCCGTTGAATGAAGTGGTTACTTCATCGAATTCCTTACCACAAAAGCTACAAAATGCTTTATCGACAACCTTTTCTTTTACTTCTTTTTTTATTATTTTATGTTTTATCATTTTGATTTTCCATTTTTTAGAGTCTTGTTTAATTTTGAAAATTTAGTATCTAAAATATTGTCAATCCACTTTATTCCTCTTTCCATATATTTTTTACCCTCAAAGACTTTAACACCCAAAATTTCCTTTCCTTTTTTGATTGTAATCATAACGCCATTTTCACAACATTCAACATGTATCTTACTTTTAATTTTTTTATTCATCTATTTTTTTTGTATCTTTTTTAATTGTTTTGGAGAGAGATTATCTAAATTCTTACCGAGTTTCTTATATAAAGCTATCCTCTGCGTTTCCTCCCAATCTCCAGTCATATATCGTTTTTGAATATTTTCCCTATTATAGTAGCTCTTTTTATAAAAAAACAATTAATTATAATTAATACAGAAGCAGATATAAATAATGTTATAACTGCCGCTTCCCCAATAGTCATTTTTTAACATCTCCTGTCGTGTTAGGACTACATTGTGATAGTTTTTGTTTTAATTCAACCCATTGTCTAACTGTCATCATAGGTTCATCAAAACTATCTTTCCATCCTAAATTATCTTCAAACTTTTCAATTATTTTTTCAATCTTCTCAATTATTTCTTTTTTCCCAAGTTGTACACCTTCAAGTTTAGCCTTTAAAATATCTGTATAATTCCAAGTTCCACCTTGTTCGCAAGTCTCTTCAGGACAATGCTTCTCTCTTTCTTCAAGTTCTTTTTGTAATTTTTCTATTTTATTCATTTTTCTCCTTCATTATCATTTAATTCTTTTTTTCATTAATTTTTATTTTATTTTTTTCTATGGTCAAATATTCTTGGGAACATTTTAGGAAGATTATTTTTCTTATTTTTATTAGGTGTTATCTCTCTAAGATTTTTCTTTCTATTATCTAAACAATCATGATTTATGTGGTCAATAACTTTATTATTTTTAGGATTCAGAAGTAATCTATGCATCCTTATAGTCTTTCCATTTATTGTGGTTCTAGCATATCCAGAAGATATACTCCATTTATAATTTTTAACAAGGTTAATATCTTCTATATCTAATTTTACCTTACCAGTTATTTTTTGCTTATTGTTCCTAAGATATAATTCTGAATAATTTTCATAGATATGTATATCATTAGCTGTCCAGGTTGTTCTTTTTACCATAAATTAACTAAATAGGTTTCCTTTTTAAATGCTTCGTTTTGACATTTTACTAGACAATTTTTCGGACAATTTTTTTATATCTTTTGAACTAAAAATATCTATATTTTCTTTTTTATCATCAACATCTTCAATATATTCAAATTTTAACACTTTTTCATAATCTTTATTTATAACAAGAATCTTATTTTTATCAATTCTAATATTCTTAAGAATCTTAAATCTCCCATTATAATTCAATACCTCTTCTTTTAATTGGCAACCATTGATTAAATCTCTTGAACTAAGAGATTTTAAAATCCACCTTTCTATTTTCCCACCTATAACGCTATTATATTCTCTGAGATTCGGACTACTAAATATAACCCAATTATTATTATGGTATATAAAATCAATAAATTCATTTAAAATATCTCTATATCTTCGATCATTAAGTTTTAAACGTTGAAATTCCTCAATTATTATCAATGAATTTTCTTTGTCTATTAATTGATCCATGCTACTGAACTCATAAATATTACCAAATTTTTCTAACCAATTTAAGCATATTTCATTTAATCCATAGACATAGATTGGAGTTATCTTATTCTTTTTTCTAAAATCTTTCACAAGTGCCATTAGGTTATTTGTTTTTCCTTCTGACTTGTTACCTGCTAATCCAATTATTTTTTTATTTCCAAATATTTCCTTTATTATCATTTTTATCCTCTTTTTTTAAACATTCTAAACAAATGTATTTGTTTCCTATTTTTTTAGCATGTCCAACATACATCCAACATTTACATCTGACACAACATATATTATTTGTTTCACTTTTTGGAGGTATATATTTTTTTGTTTCCATCTCTTTTTATTATTGAAATTGATTTTCTTTTGACATAGTAAATAATCTCTTATTACATTCTAGACAAAATCCACTTAAACCTTTAATATTTATTTCAACTACTTCTCTACAATTTATGCAGTACTTCATCTTATTAAGTGGCTTTAATTTCATATCTTTCATAAAACCTTGTTTGAGGCAAGGAGACCCACTGATTTATCTGTGGGAGGAATTGCCGAGTTTTTAATTTTGAATGATTTTGAAAACCAATTAATTTTTCTCAAACTTTTCCCAATTCTTTTATTATCTGAATTTCTA
>JAUVHP010000016.1 GCA_030593225.1 archaeon | reverse complement strand
AAGGAAAGAGAAGAGAAAGAAGAGGCAACGAAGAGGGAAAAGAGAAAGAAGATATAAAGAAGAGAGAAAGAAGAGAGAAAGAAGAGAGAAAGAAGAGAGAAGAGGGAAAGAAGAGAAAGAAGAGGGAAAGAGAAGAGAAAGAAGAAGAGAAAATTATTTATAGTTAGTTTGTTTAGAAATTGAAAGATGGTAAAAAAATATGCTCCAAGAAGAGATGAAAGAGCAAGAGATTTATTTGAATGTGCAGATAGAGCTGCAGAAAGAGTTAATAATTTGTCTGATGAAGGAAAGTGCGAGACATTGGAGAGAATTAGGATATGACTATTGCAGAGTTAATAGACATACTCAGGAAACAAATGAGGGACAAGCAAGAAATCTTACTAAATACGAACATATCAAGTACAAAGGATAAATGGTAAAACTAGAACCAATTTTTGATGAAGAATCTAAGCATTTATGTAGGTGTGCAAAGAGGACAGGAGACAAAATTCGAGCAATGACTCCTAAAGAAAGAAAAAATCATGTTCAAGAATTAGAATACGAGATTGCACAAATTAATCAACATTCTTATGAAACAAGAATGGGACAAGCAAGAGAATTAGCAAGACAAGAAGCTTTAGGTTTGAGGTATAGGGGATAAGATGGCAGTTGAAGATTTTGTTTTAGAGCCAAGGTATAATAAAGAAACTGAAGAGATACAAATATGTACTGATAGAGCAGTAGATAGGATAATTAATATGGCTCCTGAAGAAAAAGAAAAGTATTGGAGGATGGTTGAAGAAAAAATTGCCAGAGTTAATCGACATTCTTATGAAAGTAAAGTGAGGGAAAAACAAAGAATTGCTGAACTTGATAGAATGTATATTTCAGCTGGATTTATTTATGATTAATTTTTTAGAAAATTATTTATAGTTAGTTTATTTAGAAATTGAAAGATGGTAAAAAAATATGCTCCGAAAAAGGGTGAAAGAGTAAGAGATACATTTGAACGTGCAGATAGAGCAGCTGAAAGAGTTAATAATTTGTCTGATGAAGAAGGTGTGAGATTTCGGAGAGAATTAGAATGGGGAATAGCTAAAATAAATAAGCATTCTTATGAAGTAAACGTGGGACAAGCAAGAGAATTAGCAAGACAAGAAGCTTTGGGTTGGAGGTATAGAGGATAAAATGGATAAGACAAAATTATCTGGTTACCTTTTTCCGAGAATGGACGAAAAAGTTTCAAGAGATGTAGTTAAAGTTGCGGACAGATTTAATAATTTATCTTCTGAAGAAAGAGCCATGCTTGAAAAAAAATATGGGTGTGTTGATGATGGACCTGGTTTTGAATTTTTATCTTATCAAGGATTATATATGCTTCTATGTAAATATTCATAAACATTCTTATGAAAGTAAGGTGAGGGAAAAACAAAGAATTGCTGAACTTGATAGAATGTATATTTCAGCTGGATTTATTTATGATTAATTTTTTAGAAAAGTATTTATAGTTATTTTGTTTAGCAAAGGAAGTTACTATGGCAATTGAAGACTATTATCTGCATCCTAGAATAACTCCCAATTCACGGGAAGTGGCAAGAGATACAGAAGCGGCAGCTAAAGAGATTAGTCAGATGACATCTGAAGATAAAGAACAACACTATCGAAAAGTAGAACGCGAGATAGCAAGAGTAAGTAGACATTCTTATGAGGTGAACCAAGGTCAAGCTAAAACTCTTTCAAAATACGAACATATCAAGTACAAAGGATAAAAAATGAAAAACTTTTATAGTTATTTAAGACAAAAAATTTTTGGAAAATCTGAAACTTCTGAAGAGCGTGTGAAATATTTGAATGAGTGTGCAAAAAAAACTTTGGAAAGAATAAATCAGGAAATAGATGAAGTTGGGATTGAAGGGAGAAGACAGAGATTAGATTTTTTAAGTTTTAAGGCATCAGAATATACTGGGCTACAAGAATCTGCTGAAGCAAGAGAAGCTCGAAGAAGAGAGAATGATGTTTATAATTTGTTTATTTAATTTTGTTTTATTAGAGTTAATTTTTTATATTTGTATAATTTAGTTTTTTTATGAAAAAAGATAATCAATTTGTTCTTATTTTAATTGGAATAATTATTTTCACATTTATCTTGGTTTATTTTTTATTTGCTATTACTCCAAAAAATATTTATGAATTAACTGCTGGAGAATCTGCACACGATTTTTGTGGTGTTAAATGTGGTGAACAAGATGTTTATGGTTCAAATAAAAGTTTGAATTATAGTTTTATTCGGTGTGAATGTGTGGAGGGATTTAAACATTCTCAATCTTATACTAATGCAGGAAAATCTTATCCTATTACAAAAGAAATTTATTTTGATTTGAAAACTGGGAATGAATTAAATAAGACAGAAATTCTTGAAAGAATAGATAATTCTTCTTGAACTTCATAAATCTTTAAAAACTAAATTTCTTTTTTTATTGAATGGATAATCAAAATCAGTTTAAGAGACATATTGCGTTTAAGTTTCGTGTTGGAGATGTTCTTGCTGGGAAGCCGATTTTTGATGAGGATAGATTTACTTTTTTAGAATTAGGAGATAAGAAAATTGTTAGAGTGAATTTAATTGGGAATATAGTTGATAAATATGACAGCGAGGGGGAGAAGAAATATTCTTTTTTTACTTTGGATGATGGTTCTGGGCAGATTAAGTTAAAGTGTTTTGGTGATGATTGTGAAAAATTTAAAGGGTTTTCTCAAGGGCAGACAGTTTGTGTGATTGGTGTTCTTCGGAATTGGAATAATGAAACTTATGTTGCTCCTGAAGTAATTAAAGAGCAAGATGTGAAGTATCTTCTTGTGAGAAAAATGGAAATTGAGAAAGAGAGAAATAAAAAAGTTGATATTTTGGGGCGTGATAAAATTGTTGCAGTGAAGGATAAGATTTTGTCGGCGATAAAAAGTGCTGAAGAAGATGGTGGAATTGAAGTTGATAAAATTATTATGACTTTAAGAGATATTTCTCCTGTGATTATTAATCAGGAAATTCAAAAGTTTTTAGAAGAGGGGATTGTTTTTGAGCCGCGGCCCGGAAAGATAAGATATTTAGGGTGATTTTGTTTCTTTTTGGTTTATACTTTGTTATTTCCTTCCTTGTGTACTTGAGTACACGGCAGAAGAAAAGTGCCTCGTCTAAACACAAAAATAATTCAAAATTGGGAAGGGGGAAGAAGAGAAAGATTTTAAAGATTAAACAAACTCGTTGTTGTATGGAAAAAAAGATTAGCAAACCTCATGGAATGACTTCTGATAAAGCGTGGAGGGTTAAAACAAGGGGAAACAGAAAGGAAGATATTTTTGCTGATTTAATAAAAGGGATAGTAATTAAAGGAACAAAAAAACCTGATGTTATGAACGCTTACCACCAATATTTTTCGATAAAAGGGAGTAGTGAGAAAAAAGGTGGAGAAGGTAGAGATGGAAGAATACAGGTTTTTATGTATAATCCAAGTAGATTTGAAAAAGAGCAGGATTTTCCTGCTGGTTCAATAATCAAAGATATATTTTCTTGTTACCCAAAAACGCATCAAGAATATCAAGAACAAAAAGAAGAAGTCAAGAAAAAAATTGCAGAACAAATGATAAGATTAAAAGAATTTTTGCTTGATAATGACAATAGAATTAAATTCTTAGATAGGGCATTTTTTGATAGAAAGGTTGATTTTCTTGTAATATATGATGATGAAATTTTTCACATATTTGATAAAGATGAAGTATGGAAAGTTCTTTTAGAAAATCTTGAAGTGGAGAATAATAAAACTAATCAAAAAGTTGTTTTTAAATACGGAAATATTGTTGCGGAAGTTGAAATGAGAACTACAGATGATGGAAAATATCCAACTATTTTTATGCCCCTAAATAAAAGAATTGCTCTGAATCTGTTTTTAGAAAAAATTACAAAGAAAAATGAATTGTCTAATTATTTATGGTTATATGGAAATGCTATTAAGAAATATAAATATAATAAGAAAAAAAGATTTTAATATAAAGAGTAAATATTTTTCATAATTTTACTAACAAGATTTACATCCCACCCATTACTCGCACACTTACATAATTGATTATATGAAAAACCATTTAAATCTATTTCCTCATCTTTAAAACCCATTAATCTAAAATGTTCTCTAGGGGTAATTTTTCTAACTCTAAAATTATTTCCTTTTTTTATTTCTACAATTCGCATAATATTATGATGAGGTTCAGTTAGGGTCATGCAAATTTTATCTGCCTTTATTTTTTTATTATATCTATCAAAACATAATGGTTCTTTTACATTAAAATTAACTCCAGTAATTTCTGTTAATCTTTCGATTTGTTTTTTATTTAAATAATATTCTTCATTTGGCTTTTTGTCAATAAAATTTTTCAAGAATTTTTTTAACTTTTGTTTTTTTGGTTCAAAATGCCATCCTTTTGGGATTTTTTTTAATGTTGCAAATATCCAAATTCTTTCACGATTTTGTGGAATTCCATAATCTTTTGTATTGAGTATTTTCCATTGGACATTATATCCGATTCTCTTTAGTTCACCTAATATTTTATCAAAGGTGGGTTTATGGGAATTTGTTGTCAATCCTTTGACATTTTCCAATAAAATAAAATTTGGTTTTTTTATCTCGCATATTTTTATTATATCATAAAATAAAGTTCCTCTTGGGTCTAACTCTCCTTCTCCTTTTCCGATAGAGCTAAATGTTTGGCATGGGAACCCTCCAGTAAAAAAATCAAAATCAGGTAATTTTTCAGGCTCTATTTTTGTAATGTCGCCAAAATTTTTAACTTTTTTATTGTTTAATTCATATAATTTGATAGCAAATTTATCTATCTCGGAATATCCTATGGCTTCAAAGGGTATCTTGGCTTTCTTTAATCCCCAACTAGCCCCACCATAACCAGTAAATGCTTCAAATAATTTTATTTTTTTCCTCATTTCTTTTTTATAGATTTTAACCCCTTTTTTATTAAATCCATAACTGCATCATTATTTTTTTTGATTTTTGCGTCAATCTTAAATTTTAATACTTCTGCCCAAGTATTTTCATCTGTATCAAGAATTAACTTTTTAACCATTATATAACTTTATTAACAATTGTTTATAAATGTTAATGCTTATTAGTTAATATTAATAATTATTAATAGAATTAATTATTTCTTCTTACTTTTTCCTTCAAACTTTTTATTAAAGTAATAAGCTAAAGCAATTACTACTGCTAATCCAATTAAAGAAATTACAAATCTTATTTTATCATCTGCTTCCCAGAAAAATCCCCAAGTTCCGTAAAGTAATGTTCCTATTCCTCCACCCATTAATCCTACTGCTACAGATTCAAGTGAAATTAAAAATGCTCCAAGAGCGATGATTGCTATTCCTAATGGAACTGCGATAATAAATACATTTTTTGTCCATGTGTCTCTTGCGTCATCGTAGTTTTGATTACATTCAAATGTTATATCGCAATATCCTGTTTGGGCTTCTGGACTTTTTATGTTTTCATAAGAATTCCATTTTCCCTTTGCATTAATACATTCTTGTTCAGTTTGTATTATTTTTTGGGCGATGCCTCTTTCACAAAAATCTTCATATTGCGGTTTTGGATAAAATGTATTTATTCCATAAATTGTTACAAACATAGTTAGAATTAAGATAGCAATACCAATAATTATATTTTTGATTTGCATATTTTATATAAGGGTAAAAACTTTATAAACTCTTTCTATGATTATATTTTATGGATTACGAAGATATGCTTGGGGATGCCTATGGAAAAGTAAAACAGATTGATGTTGCTAGTGAGCGGTTTGAGATTCCGAAAATTGAGGGGCATTTTGAAGGGAAGAAAACGATTTTGACTAATTTTTTTGCAATTGCAATGCATATCCGAAGAAATCCTGAACATTTTCAAAAATTTATTTTAAAAGAAGTTGCGGCTTCAGGACATAAAGATGGGGATAGGTTGGTTTTGAATATGAAAGTGCCGAGGACAAAGATTAATCCAAAGATTGAGCAGTATGTTAAAGAATTTGTTTTATGTAAAGAATGTGGAAAGCCAGATACTGAAATTGTTAAGGAAGATAGATTAAGTTTTCTTCATTGTTTGGCGTGTGGGGCTAAGCATAGTGTACGAAGCAAGATTTAATATTTTGTTTCTTTTTGATTTATACTGCGTTATTTCCTTCCTTACATACGTGAGTATGCTATGGAAGAAAATGCCTTGTCTAAATACAAAAATAAATCAAAATATTTTTTGGAAGGGGAAAGAAAAAAAGAGGTCAGCCCGGAGAAGCTGACGAGAGAAGAAGAGAGAAGAGAGAAGGGAGAAGAGAGAAGGGAAGAAGATAGACGAGGAAGAAGAGAGATGAGGAAGAAGAGAGAAGGAAAAGAGGAAAATTATTTATAGTAGATTTTGTTTAAAGATATATGAGAAACTCTAGAGATAAAATAAAAAAAATATTAGATTATATAGGGAATGAAGATTTAGTTGGAGATAAAACTTCTGGAGAGTCTTCTGATTATTTTTGTAATACGAGCTTAGAAACAATTTATCGAAGAGTGGCTGAAGATACATCTAAGAGAAGCAAAGAAGCATCTCATAAAGATTTGGTTTTGCATGGTTATTCTGTGGATATTTAGATAGGGAATAATTTTATAATATTTTTCTCTAATTTTTAACAAAATCCCCAAATCTAAATCTTTATAAAATTAAATAATCTTAGAATTTTAGAACATTAGTTCAAATTAAATAAATAGGAGGATAAAATATGGTTCAAGCTTATTGTGTTAAGTGTAAAAAGAAAGGTCAAGAAATGAAAGACCCAGAGATAACTAAAACTTCTCGTGGTGGATTCATGGCTAAAGGTGCATGTCCAGATTGTGGTACAAAAATGTGTGCTATGATGTCTAAGGATAATGCTGAAAAGGCAATGAAAGATGGCGCGAAAAAATCTTTTTAGGTAGATTTTTATAATTCTTTTTTTATTTTTTTATATTGCAGATTTTTTCCAAAAATCTTTATACTCGTAATTGTGGAAACACTCGCCCTTCGGGATTATTTTTGAAACTTTTATAAAGTTGTGTCTCAAAAATAATTTATTGCATATTTTTTTCAAAAATCTTTATACTCCTTACATAAAAGTGTCGCCCTTCAGGATTACTTTTGAAACTTTTATATAGTCGTGTTTCAAAAGTAATTTATACAAAAATTTCAGGAAGAAATTTTTGATACTCCTTACATAAAAGTGTCGCCCTTCAGGATTACTTTTGAAACTTTTATAAAGTTGTGTTTCAAAAGTAATTTATTGCATATTTTTTTCAAAAATCTTTATACTCGCTTTTTATGTATGCTCGCCCTTCAGGATTACTTTTGAAACTTTTATAAAGTTGTGTTTCAAAAGTAATTTATGTTTGTTAATGTTATTAGGTCGTGTCGTGATGTAGTTGCTATTTGCGATTCTGATTTGATTGGAAAATATTTTAATGAGGGAGATTTGCAATTAGATGTTAAAGAGAGTTTTTATAAGGGGGAAGATGTTTCTCGTGAAAAAGCAATTGAGATTATGAAAGATATGTCTAAGGAGGACGCGACATTTAATATTGTTGGAGAGGAATCTGTTGATGCTGGGATTGAGGCAGGAGTGATTTCAGAGAATGGGGTTATAAAAATTCATGGTGTTCCTTTTGGAATGGTTTTAATGTGATTAAATTTTCTCACATAACATTAAAAATTCTTTTTTATCCATAAACTTTTTTTCTATGTTCAAATCTTAGAAAATTTATTATGTTTTTTTCAAATGAATAAATTATTCTAAATGGTTTAACATAAATTGTTCTTTCATTTTTAAGATTATATTGTAATGGTTTTCCTGTTAGGGGATTTGAAATTATTTTAGAAATTTGTTTTTTTGCTTTTTCTTTTATTGTGTTATCTGTTTTTTTGAATTCTTTTTCGAATTTTTCAGTGAAGATAACTTTTAATGATATGATTTTTTTGTTGTTATCTCCTGAAAACTTTAAATTTTGCATTTTCAGGATTCAACTTTACAAAATTTAAAGTTTCTGTAAAGTTGCCTAAAGATAACTTCTACCATTTTTCGATTTCTTTTAAGAATTCATCTCCTGACATTTTTTTGCATTTTCCTTGTTCTATTTCTTGCCATGCATTTTTTATTTCAATAAATGTTTTAAGGTCTTCTTTTTCTAGTTCTTTATTTATTTTTTTAAGAACTATTAAATTATCTTTTGTAGATATTGAAAATGTTTCTCCTTCGTGTAAATTTGCTTGTTGTCTAATTTCAAAAGGAATTACCATTTGCCCTTTACTGCTCATTTTTGTTATTTGAAATGTCATAATGTAGTAAGAATTTCTTACTATATAAATATTTTTATCTCTTTTCACACAACATCAAAAATTCCTTATTTTTTGCTTTTTTCCCAACAAGTGGAGATTCAATTATTTTGATTACTTTTACATGACCAGAGATTTCTTTTTTTACTTGTTCAATAACTTTTTGTAATTCTTTTTCTGTTGCGTTTTCTAAATTTTTACCAACTTCATAATGTGGTTTGATTAATGAAATTATTTTTCCATTTGGTTTTAGATTTTTTACTGCGTTGGGAATTATTAATTTTTGTTTTGTCCATCCAACATCTATTGAAATAAAGTCTATTTTTTCTGGAAGCTGGATATGAATTGCGTTTGTTTTATCTATAACTATAACTCGTGGGTCGTCTTTTAGAACAAAATGTAATCTGTTTTTGCTTGTTTCAATTGAATAGATTTTTTTGCATTTTGTTTCTGTTAATGCTTGAACAAATCCACCTGTGGAGGAACCGAAATCTGCACAAATTTTATTTGTTAGATTTATTCTGAATTCTTCTAAAGCGAATTTTAACTTTTCGTAGGCACGGGAAACTGGTGTCATGATAAAAATAGATGAATGTGATTTTTAAAATTGTTTAATTTTAAATTAATTTTCCACATATTTTTTTAAAGAAACAGCTAGATCATGACCGCCTATTGCACGATAACCTACTGATCGATTAAGAGTACCTGCTACTGTTGTTACTAAAAATTCTTTTTTTTCATTTTCATAAAGAGTGCCAATAAAATTTGTATTAATACCATTTATAATATGATGAGTTGTATAACCTTGTGGAATAATATTGGGAAGAACCCATACATCTCCTTCTTCAAGAGATAGGAAATTAAAATTTGTTTTTGAATTATATTTATTTTCAAATTTTCCTTCCATTGTATCTCCACCATTTATAGAAATATTAATTTTTCTTCCTATTAATTCTTTAAATTTTTTTAGGTTTACTGGTTTCCAAGGGGTTTCTACTAAGGGGTGTTGTTCTTTAGGTGGAGAACATTTTTGAGATAAGTGAAGCATAATAAATAATGAATTACAACCTTTAAATAAATTTTCATGGTTTAATTTTGAATTTATGGTGAAATTTTTTAGATTATTCGCGTCCCGTCTGTTCTATAGAAAAAAATTTCTTTATTCATTATTGATGAGATTTTTTTACAAATGCCTTCTATACTTTTATATAGTCGTGTTTCAAAAGTAATTTATTGCATATTTTTTTCAAAAATATTTATACTCGCAATTATTGAACTGCTCGCCCTTCGGGATTATTTTTCCAAAATCCTTAAATAGTTGATTTTGCAAAATTAATTTATTACATATTTTTTTCAAAAATATTTATATTCGTAACTATTGACACACTCACCCTTCGGGATTACTTTTGAAACTTTTATAAAGTCGTGTTTCAAAAGTAATTTATTACATATTTTTTTCAAAAATATTTATACTCGCAAGCATTGAAACGCTCGCCTTTCAGGATTACTTTTGAAACTTTTATATAGTCGTGTTTCAAAAGTAATTTATGGGTTTTTATAAGAAAAAATTTAATAATAACAATGCAGAAGAGCCGAGAATTATGCGTGCACCTTTGCCTAAAGACAGGGAGGTTTTGGGAATTATTGAACAGCGTCTTGGAGGGAATAAAATGATGGTGTCGTGTCTTGATGGAAAGTCAAGAAATTGCAGAGTTCCTGGGAGATTGAAACGAAGATTGTGGCTAAGACCTGATGATGTGGTAATTGTAGAACCTTGGGAATTAGATGATAATAAAGCAGATATTCTTTTAAAATATAAGCCTAATCAAGTTGCTTGGTTAAGAAAACAGGGTTATCTTGAAACTGAGAAATCAGAATTTTAGAATTTTGTTTCTTTTTCATTGATTCTGCGTTATTTCCTTCCTTGTGTACTTGAGTACATGGCAGAAGAAAATGCCTTGATTCAATACAAAATAATTCAAAATTTTTGAAAGTAGGAAGAGGAGAATTGTTAGCGGTGGGAAACTGGTGGGAAAAAATAGAAGAAGAAATATTCTAAAAAAGGTATTTAAGAGAAAGAGAAATTAATAAATGTGATAAATTGGTGCAGGATAAAAGATGATTAATTGAAAAATTTTTATTGAGGGCAAGATTTTTAATATTTCTTTTGTTGATTGAATTATGAAAATAAATTTTCCTAAAATTATTAATGTTATTTTGTTGATTTTATTTGTCTTGTTAATTGGAAATTCTGTAATTATTCATTTTCATTTTAGTGAAAATATGGGTGCTGTTGTTTCTTTTCATAAAAAATTGGGCTGGAGTTTTTTATTTATTCTTTTGATTCATACAATCAAACATTTAAATTATTATAAAAATATTTTTAGAGAAGATGAAAAAAATTAAGTTACATGGGATAGGGAATAATGAGAAATCTAATTATTATATTTTTGATAAAAAGCAAGAAGTAGTCGAAGTTCTTTCTAAATTATTGTATGATATATTAAAATTAAGGTTGGATTTATATGAAGAAAAAATAAACAGAAAAACTGTTGTTAGAAAAGATATAGATTTTGAGAAACTTAATGATGAACATGATAGTATTTGGAGTATTGGAAAAAAAGAAGGGGCTAATGTTTTTTATGGAGATAAAAAGATTTTTTTAATTATTTATTGTTCTAATAAATTAAGAATTAAATTTAATCAAGCATTAGAAGAAATTAGTTTAATGCCAAAAGGTAAAAAATTTAAACCAATAGAAAAATGAAAACAACTGAAAAATTAAAAAAATATTTGAAGGAGATTGAAAAGAATGATAAAAATGGAAAAAAAATTAATGCGTTTTTGCAGTTAAATCCAAATGCTTTGAATGATGCAAAAATTATTGATGAAAAAATAAAAAAAGGAAAGGCAGGAAAGCTTGCTGGACAAATTATTGGAATTAAATCAAATATGAATGTTAAAGGATTAATTGCTTCTTGTGCTTCAAAAACTTTAGAGAATTATAAATCTCCTTACGATGCTACTGTGATTAAGAAAATTAGAGAAGAAGATGGTTTGATTATTGGAATGACTAATTGTGATGAGTTTGCGTGTGGATGGAGTGGGGAGACCTCTGCTTTTGGTCCTACGAAAAATCCTCAAGCTTTGGATTTGATTGCAGGTGGTTCTTCGTCAGGAAGTGCTGCAGCAGTTTCAGGGAATTTTTGTGATATGGCCTTGGGTTCTGATACTGGAGGGAGCATTAGAGTTCCGTCTTCTCATTGTGGGGTTGTTGGAGTTAAACCAACTTATTCTAGTGTTTCAAGATATGGGTTAGTTGATATGTCTATGAGTTTAGATCAAATTGGTCCAATTGCTAAAAATGTATTTGATGTGGCTTTGCTTTTTGATATTATTCAAGGGAAAGATGAAAATGATTCTATTTCTCAGGGTGGCAAATTTGACTTAAAGAAAATTAATAAAATTCCTAAAAATATTGTTGTGGGGGTTTTGGATTTTGACATTAGTGATAAAAGAATACAAAAATTAATTGATGAAAAAATTTTAAAGGTTTCTGAAAAATATGGTTGGAAAATTAAGAAAGTTAAAATGAAATATATTGATTTTGCGATTGCCACTTATTTTCCTTTGGTTTATGTTGAATTTTTTTCTGCTACAAGAAAATTTGATGGGCGAAGATATGGAAAAAAAATTGAAGATGTTTGCGGTCCAGAAGTGTTGCGAAGAATTTTAGGAGGGTTGGAAATTTCTAAAGCAGAATATGGCGGGAGATATTATCATAAAGCTTTGCAGGCAAAAAAATTAATTGAAGAAGAGTTTAGAAATGCGTTTAAAAATTTTGATTGTATTATTTCTCCTGTTGTTCCAAGGTTACCTCATAAAATTGGTGAGAAAATAAGCTCTGAAGAAATGTTTCAATATGATGTATTGACTTCCCCTATGAATTTGGCAGGAAATTGTGCTTTAAGTTTGCCAATTGGAAAGATTGACAATATTCCTATTGGGATGCAGATTGCTTGTGATAAATTTCAGGAAGAAAAACTTTTTAGAATTGCAAGGGCTGTTGAGAAATTAAAATGTTGAAAAAATTAATTGATTTGTATTGTAGACCTCTTAACAAATTTGAATTAGCTTCAGAACTTTTGGGAGAATATGCGAGAGGTATGAGAAAAGAATTGGATAGGCCACGTGAAGAAATAAATGTTGAAGATTATTTAGGACTTGCTATTAAGAAATGTTATAAAAATTCTTCCCAAATCTTTAAAAGTTAATTTTTTTTATTTATTAAATGAAGATTAATGGAGTTGAAATTAAATGGCTTGGTCATTCTGGTTTTTTGATTAAGAATTCTACACCATCATTGGCGTACCCAGATAAATTTTCTTCAAAGATTTCTACTGGAGGCAAGATAATTTATATTGACCCATATAATATTAGTGATGATTGTGAAAAGGCAGATTTGATTTTGATTACTCATGCACATTATGACCATTGCAGTATTGCAGATATTGGAAAAATTCTTAAGGATGGGACAAAAGTTGTTATGCCTGTTGATTGCCAAAGTAAGTTGACGCGTTTTAATGTGCGACTTAAAATGGATATTGCAGAGGAGGGTAAAGATTTGATGTTTGGAAATGTGAAAATTTCTGCTGTGCCTGCTTATAATATTGATAAACTTTTTCATCCAAAGAATGAAGGGATTGGTTATCTTGTGAGGGTAAATGATGTTTTAATTTATCATGCTGGAGATACTGATGTAATTCCAGAGATGCAGAAACTTACTGGACATAAACACAAGGACAAGGAGTTTGTTGCTTTGCTTCCTGTTGGGGGGCGGTTTACTATGAGTGCTGAAGAGGCTGCTGAGGCGGCTGAAATTATAAAACCGAGTTTGGCAATTCCAATGCATTATGGAAGTATTGTTGGTTCGCAAGAAGATGCTGAAGAATTTGTTGAACTTTGTAGGGAAAATAAGATTAATGCTAAAATATTGGAGAGGGAATGATTTTGTTTTCTTTTTCATTGACTATGCGTTATTTCCTTCCTCACGTAGACTACTACGCTACGGAAGAAAATGCCTTGATTCAATAAAAAATCTAAACAAAATTAGGAAAAGGAAGATATTGGGCAAGAAAATGTCAGAGATGAGGGATTTTAGTAAGATTAAAAAAGTGTGATTGTTTTGAAATAAAATGAAAGTGAAATTTTTTCAAAATTCCTCATTCATCCGAAAATTACTTGGAGATTATTTCGAATGAAAATAGGAATAATTGGTCCGAGTAAATTGAAAAATAAAGAATTAATTTCTAGTGTTGCAGAAATTTTAATAGGTTATGAAATTGTTTTGACTCCTGATAAGGGAAGTGTTTCTGAGTTTTTTGCAAAAGAATATTTGAAATTTAATGGAAAAAAAGTTTATGAAGTTTTACCTCTTGATGATAAGGAGTTTGGTTATTCTTGGGTTAATCTTGATTTAGGGGAAAAAATTAATTGTGGAACTTGGAGAAATCAGCCAGAAAAATTAAATGAAGAGTGTGATGTTTTGGTTTGTTTAGGTTATTCTGTTGGAGGTTTGATTGAGATTTGTTATTCTAAGTGGTTTGGGAAAAAACCTGTTTATATTTTGAAAGAGTTTGTTGATTGTGAGTTGCCTAAAGAATTAGAAGATGGTTTGGATTTGAAATATATTAAAATTAATGAGTTGAGAGAAATTTTGAAAAATGTCTCAGAATAATTTTCTCCAAAGAAAAAAAGATATTTTATCTAAGATAGATAAATCTTCAATTGGAAGTTGGGATGAAAAGATTGTTGATTTGTGTAATATGATTAATAAATCTGAAAATTATTATACAACTTCTTCGTGTGCTGGGAGAGTTGTTTTAATGAAAGATAAAGAAAAGAAAGGAAGTGGTTTGTTTTTGAAAGTTTGGCATGGCAAAATTAGTTTTGAAGAGTTGAAGAAGGAGTTAGAGAAAATTGAGAATAAAGAGACTATTAAATTTAAGACAGAACCTCCGATAATTCATGTTGCTTGTAAGGATTTAGATTCTGCTTCTGAATTGTTGGAAAAAGCAAAACATATTGGGTTTAAGCGTTCTGGAATTAATACGATTTCTAAAAATATTATTTTGGAATTAAATAGTACTGAAAAATTAGAATTTCCTATTATTAAGAACAGAAAAATTTTAGTTGATGATGAGTTTTTGAAAATTATTGTTGAAAAATCTAATTCTCTTTTGAAAAGAGGATGGGGGAAAATTGAAAAGTTGATGTCTGATGTCTGATATCTAATTTCTAATTCTTTTCTCAACATCTCTCTTTTATTGTCAAAATCTATATAAATGAATTTAGTGTTTTGGTTTTATGATTGGCTTAGCCAAAATATTATAATATGATAAAGGAGGAAGATAAAGAATGGTGTTAGATTTTGCAAAAGAAGCGATTGAAAATTCAGATACTCATAGTATTAATTTTGACGAACTAAGAGCTGGAAAAGCAAATATCAAGGTTGTAGGTTGTGGTGGATGTGGTGGTAATATGACTACTTGGCTTTTTAACAAAGGTATTAATGGAGCTACAATTTTTAGTTGTAATACTGATGCTTTACATTTAAGTATTACTAAGGCAGATGAGAAACTTCTTATTGGCAAGGAATTGACTCGTGGACTTGGTGCTGGCGGGAGACCTCAAATTGGTAGAGAAGCGGCAAAGGAAGCTTTGAGTGATATTAAGAAGATTGTTCATGGAGCAGATATGGTTTTTGTTCTTGCTGGAATGGGTGGTGGAACTGGTACTGGTGCTGCACCGATTGTTGCACAGGTTGCTAAAGAAACTGGGGCAGTTGTGATTGGTGTTGTGACAATGCCTTTTGAATCAGAAAGAGCAAGAATTGATAAGGCAGAATTTGGTCTTCAAGAATTAAGAGATGTAACTGATACTTGTATTGTTCTTGATAATAACCGATTAGTTGATATTGCTGGTCAGTTGCCTTTAGAACAGGCCTTTGCTGTAGCGAACGAGTTGGTTAGTACTATGATTAAAGGAATTGTCGAATGTATAACTATTCCTAGTTTGATTAATCTTGATTATGCTGACGTTAAAACAATTATGAAGAATGGAAATGTTGCTGTGATTGGGATTGGAGAGTCAAATGCACAGGACAGAGTTACTGATGCAGTTAAGCAAGCCCTTACTCATCCTCTACTTGATGTGGATTATCAGGGTGCGAGCGGAGCTTTAATTCATGTGACTTGTGGACCTGATTTGAAATTGGAAGAGTTTGATATTATTGGTCGGACAGTTTCTGAAAATTTGAGTCCTGAAGCACAGGTTATTATTGGTGCTAGGATTAGTAAAGAATTTCAGGGGAAGGTTAGAGTTATTACTATTATGACAGGTGTTAAGTCGCCTTATGTTTTAGGAAAATCTCTTGATGAACAGCAAGTTCCAGTGTCTAAAGAAATGTCTGACTTGGGTATTGACGTCTGGAATTAATCTTATTTTGCTTTCTTTTTGATTGACTCTGCGTTATTTCCT
>JAUVHP010000072.1 GCA_030593225.1 archaeon | reverse complement strand
GAATGTTATGATGGCAGATGGTTTATCTTCTAGATTATTTCAAGAAATAAGGGAAAAAAGAAATTTAGCTTATGCAATTAAGGGGGGTTCTGAAATACGAAATGATTTTGCTTATAATATGATTTATGTTGGAACATCTAAAGATAAAGTTGAAGAAGTTAAAAATTTAATTTTAGAAGAATTTGAAAAAGTTGTAAAAGATTTTGATGAAAAAGAATTGAATGATATTAAAAAACAGATTGTTGGTAATTATAAAATTTCTATGGAAGATTCTCAGCATCAGATGATTAATTTGATTGGTACAGAAATTGAGGGTGATGCTTCTAAGTTTTATGAATTTGAAAAAAATATTTCTGAAGTTACTGTAGATGAAGTTAAAGAATTGGCAGAAGGAGTTGGAGAGAAATATAGTTTTTTTGCTTTGGTTCCTGAGGAATAATCTTAAAAACATTTTATTCCCTCTTTTTTTATGAAAATTATAAGTGTGCCCGGGATTAATGGTTTAGGTAAGACAATTGGTTGTGAAGAAGCATTTGATTATATTTTCGAAGAGTTTGAAAAAATTCATTCAACTGAAAATGGTAAACCTTTTGATAGAGATCTATTGAATATAGAAAAAGTTTTAATTAATTATGATAATCTTGATTTAAGTAATAAAAATATTTATGAAAAGGCTTTTGAGAGTTTTGAGGAAAAAGTTTTATTTGTTGGAGGAGACCATTCTATTAGTTATTCTTTAACTAGGGCTTTTTTTGACAAATGCCAGAATTCTGGAAAGGAACCTTGTTTGATTGTTTTTGATGCTCATCCAGATTGTATGGAACCTATGCAAGAACCGACACATGAGGAGTGGTTAAGAAAGTTAGTAGAAGATGGTTTTCCTGCTAAAAATATTTTGCTTGTTGGAGTTAGAAATATTTGGAAAGATGAATTGATTTTTTTAAAAGAAAATGGAATTCGCTCTATTAATTTAAACAGGTTTTTGGGAAATATCGAAGACATTTGTGATTCAATTATGGAATTTGCAAATGACAAAGAATTGTATTTATCAATAGATATTGATGTAATCGACCCTGTTTTTGCTCCTGGAACTGGACATAAAGAAGTTGGGGGTTTAACAAGTAGGCAGTTTATTTATTTGATTCAGAGAATTAAGAAAATGAAAAATTTAAGGGCAGTTGATTTAGTGGAGATTAATCCTGAAAAAGATATAGATAATTTGACTGTTAAGTTAGGGGCTAAGATAATTGTTGAATTGATTTAGAAAATTATATAAATATGTGAATTCACATAAAATTATGGCGAATATTACCTTGGCAATTCCTGATGAATTGCATCATAAAATTAAAACCCATAGTGAGATACGATGGAGTGAGGTGGTGCGATGTATTTTGCAAAAAAAAGTTGAACAGTTTGAGCTTCTTGAGAAATTAACTTGTAAGAGTAAATTAACTGAAGAGGATGCTAGAGAAATATCTAGTAAAATAGATAGTGTTGTTGCAAAGAAATTGGGTTTGAAATGAGATTTGTAATTGACACTAATATTTTGATTTCTGCTCTTATTAGAGATTCTACTACAAGAAAAATAATAAAAGATGTAGTGTGGGATTTTTATTATCCAGAAAAATCTTTTGTTGAAGTTTGTAAATACAAGTCCCTTATTTTAAAAAAATCAAAAATGAATGAGCAAGAGTATACAAAATTATTAGATAATTTATTGGAACATATTACTTTGGTTTCAGATGAATTTATGCAACAAGGATTGAGTAAGGCAACTAATTTACTTTGTAAGATTGATCCTGATGATGTGATTTTTTTAGCTTGTGCAATTGCATTAGATTTAGATATTTGGTCAGATGATAAGCATTTTCAAAAACAAAATAGGGTTGGAGTTTTTACTACTAATGAATTTGTTAAGAGATTTTTGAAATAATATTATTGGTAAGGGCATTATATATTTTAAAGCTATATTTTTTTAAATAGTGATTTTTTTATTTTATTTTAATGGAAAGAGATAATTTTTTTGGCAAAGATATTATTTCTTTGAATGATTTTTCAAGACAAGATATTGATTATATTTTAGATGTTGCACAAAAGATTAAAGATAATCCTGGCGAGTTTAAATTTTCTATGAAGAATAAAATTATGGCACCTTTGTTTTTTGAAAATAGCACACGAACTTCAACAAGTTTTCAAATGGCTATGCTTCATATGGGGGGAAATGTGATGGATTTTGATGTTGAGACAAGTTCTTTGAAGAAGGGCGAAACTTTGCGAGATACTCTTATGATGATTAAAGGTTATCAGCCAGATGTTGTTGTGTTAAGGCATTCGCTTGGAGGTGCGGTGCAACTTGCTTCAGATGTTTTAGATTGCCCTGTTATTAATGCAGGTGATGGGCAAAATCAGCATCCTACACAGACGATGTTAGACCTTTTTACTATTAATGAAATTAGAGGAGATATTGACGGTGTAAAGATTGCAATGGTTGGAGATTTAAAATATGGAAGGACTACTCATTCACTTGCTTTGGCACTTTCTAAATATAATAATTGTAAGATTTATTTTATTTCTCCAGAATCTTTAATGATGCCAAAAGATGTTTTGAAAGAGTTGCAGGAGAAGGGAATTGATTTTTATGAGAATAGCTTATCTGATTTTCAGGATATTTTAAAATTGGTTGATATAGTTTATATGACTAGAATTCAAAGAGAGAGATTTTCTGTAGGAATAGAAGGGGAACAAGAATATCAAAAAATTAAAAACGATTATTGTTTGACTCGAAAAATGCTTAAAAATGTTAGCCCTAATTTGAAGATTATGCATCCTTTGCCAAAGGTTTTTGAGATTGAATCTGAAATTGATTATACTCCTTATGCTTATTATTTTAAACAGGCAGAAAATGGACTTTATATTAGAAAGGCATTATTAAATTTAATTTTAAAGAACAATGAATAAAGATAATATTATTGGGAAGATAGAAAATGGGGTTGTGATAGACCATATTCCTAAAGGAAAGGTTTGGAAAGTTTTTGAAATTTTAAAAAATGGTTTGAGTTTTGCAAGAATTTCTTTGGCAGATAATTGTGAGAGTCATAAACTTTTAGATGGAAAGGGATTAATTAAAATAGAAAATTTTTATCCTTCTGCAAAAGAATTAAATTTGGTTGCACTTGTTGCTCCGCAGGCCACAATAACTATTCTTAAATTTGGTGAAATTATTGATAAAAAGAAAGTTAAAATTCCTGAAAAACTTGAAGGAGTTATTTTTTGTATTAATTCAAATTGTATTTCAAGGAATGGTTCTGAAAAAGTTATGTCTAAAATTTTTTTTAAGGAAGGTGTTTTTACTTGTCATTATTGCAAGCATACTTTTTTAGAAAAAGATGTGATTATTTAATATTTTTCTTTTATCAATAAAAATATTTCTGATTTTTTTCCAATAATTTCTTGTAATTTTTCTTGAGATGTATTAAATATATTTTTTAAGTTTCCAAATTTTTCTAAAAGTTTTTTTGCATTTTTTGGTCCTATTCCTGAAAAACTTTCTAAAATAAATTGCATTTGTTCTTTTTTATTTAGATTTTTTTTAGTTACATTTAATGAAGCTTCTTTTTCTTTTTTCTTTGAAAGAACCTCTATAAATTTTGCTGTGTCAAAAGAATTTTTTGTAAAGATAACTGGAATTTTATGTTTAAGAGTTATTGACAAAAGAAATCCTCTTATGGCATTTGCGTTTATCCCATTCATTTGATAATCATTATATAATTCTTTATTTTCCAAACCTTCAATAATTATTAATTTATTTTCATATTGTTTTAATTCTTCAATTTGATTGAAAATACGTTTATTTATCATAGAAGAATGAAAATCTGAAATTGTTTTTCTTTCTATTGCAATGCCATTCACAAGATAGTCTGCAACTTTTAGTTCTTTGAGTTCTGTGTCAAAACCTAATTTAATTAATGAAGAAACTACAAGAGAATTTTTTTCTCTATAATCAATTATTATTTTTGGTTTTGGAATTTCTTTTTTTATTCTAAGTGGTTTTTTTGAAAAGATATCTAAAAATGGTTTTGTCATTTTGATTTAAATTTTATATTTCGGATAATTCCATCCAAATCCCCATCTAAAGGGTGTTGGCATCCAAGAAGACCCTAGGAGGCGTACTGTGAAATACATGGCATTTGGCAAGATTATATAACCTTTATCTTGAAGGCATTGTTTGAATAAGATATCTATGTCTTTTCTTTTTTCTTTAGCTCCACCTTGCCAATATTCTAAATCATGTTGTACGCAGCATTCAGTCCAATTACTATCAAGCCACAATGAACATCCATCTGATTTGAATTCTTTTGGAGGTAAAGGTTTATTTAATTCTGCATTTTGGTAGATTGTTTCTGCGAGATTATTTATTTTTTTTGTGTCTTTAATTTGATATATGATAATAGGATAAAGTATTAGAAGTGTTAACGTAATTATTAGGATTATTTTTTTATTTATTTTTATTTTCATCTGAATAATTATATTTTATAGTATTAAAGTTTTTTCTGAAATTCCAATTTCCCATTTTGTAATTCTTGTTTTACTGAATCTATTGCTTTGTGCATACTCTTTTCTCTTGCTCTGGA
>JAUVHP010000092.1 GCA_030593225.1 archaeon | reverse complement strand
TTATATTTTTCTGAAAAAAGAATCATGAAAACTGCTGAAGCTGTTTTCCCCAAAATTTTAACCGTGTTTTTATAGCAATATCAGTTGACAGATTCTTATATGCATATTTCACGGCTTTTTTTGAAAAATTGTTTGCTTCTTGTTCTTTGTAGAAAATAAAAGTGTTAACTGCCTGAAATATTTCTTCTGTATTTTGACTATCTACCAAGAAACCAAGATTTTCTTCCTCGATAAAACGATTAGTTCCCTTTCCACAAATGACAGGTACACCACAAGCTAAATACTGTCTAATTTTCTGTGAAGAATTTCCTATCTTTTCAAGCCGTTCAGTAGTATCTAATGCGATTCCAACATCAAAGCAGCTAATGTAATCGACCACCTTTTCATATGGAACAACACCTGCCCATACAAAAAGATTTTCAGTACCCAATTGCTTCGCTCTTTTTTTAAGTATATGAGTTTGAGAATCATCCCCAACAATCACAATACCCCATTTTAAATGTTGTTCCTTTAATTTAGGTGATATCTCAACCAATTGTTTAGCTCCCCTTTTTGAAGGAGAGCCTCCAACATATCCTACAATTTTATTGAATTGAGCTAATCCTAATTTTAGCTTAATTTCCTTTTTATTTTTCGGGTAAAATCTTTTAATATTAACAGAATTTTCAACTTTCAACAGTTTTTCTTCAGGCAATTTTTTTGAATAATATTTAAAATATTGATCTGTACAAACATCAATAGCAAGTGAACCTTGTATGCTCATATCAAATAGCAGGGATAGTATTTTTCGTGTGATAAAGCTTATAGTACTTGAAGATGGTTTTTTCACATTTATACCTGTGCTGCCCAGCGTCTTAATTACATAATTTTGTTTAATTAATCTCATGCATAGTACACAAAAAAGAGACGGGTAATTAAGCCGGAACACAACTAAATCAATTTTACTTTTTCGGGTAGCTTTTAAATACTTTATAATTTGCATAAATGAAGTGGAAACTATTTGAAAAATTGTGTTTTTAAATAAGCCCCGACTGATTACAGGGTAATAAAAACATTTAAAAGGTATCCAATCGAAAATATTCTCCGGCTTAGGTAAAATAAATGAGACTCGATTAGTAAGTTTTTCACTCAAAGAAACTACAAATTCTCGCTCATTTACCCCAGGGCCGTTTGGCTGAGAGATGTCAACGGATGAGATATATAAGATAGCAACCTTTCTCGTTAAGTCTACTGACATTTATTGTTCACGCAAAAGCAAATATTTATTACTTTTAAAAAAATGTTCTATCGAATTAACTATTCTACCTGCTGTTTTTCCGTGCAAAAGTTATTTGGTATTTTCATTTCGATGAAAAAAACATCTGACATATTTCTATCATAATGCTGCCCTGTATGCATGATAATTTCTTCGATTTTAGAGCTTTCACTCCTTGTAATCTCATTGTGCTTTGCAATCGCACGGGAGACTGTTGCCGCTTTGATAAACTGAGGACGGGCACCGATTATTGTTAATACCTTCATTGGCTTATTAATATCTGATTATATATATCTGTTAACTGTTTTGTAACAACAGATTCACTAAACTTTTTATAACAGGAATATCTTATCTTATCTAAATCGTAATTTGAGTAATTCTTAGAAATATCTAAGATTGCATTTTTTAATTCTGACGGATTCCCTGGTTCGACTAATATGCCATTTTCGTTATTAATAATACATTCGGGACCACCGCTTTTTGTAGCGATGACAGGTTTACCACAAGCTAAGGCTTCAATAATTACTACACTAAAGGTTTCATAATAACTTGATACGATTAAAACATCACATTTTTGAATTTCCTTTAGAACTTTAATTCTATCCAACTCGCCTAAAAAATGTACATGTTGGCTAATACCAATATTGTTCGAATATTCCTTTAATTCATTTTTTAGTGGCCCTTTTCCAATTAAATTAAGTTCAATATTTTTCCTAACTTTCAACACATCTTTAAATGCTTTTAGTAATATTTTCTGGCCTTTATTTTTTTTGAAATAACCAATATTTATTATAGTAAAATTATCATTAGGTATTTGTAAATATTTAGAAAAAAAAATATCATTAACAAGATTAGGAACCCATTCCCATGGTTTGACTTCAGAACCTATTTTTTTTTCAAGTAATTTTCCAAGTTTTGGACTCACAACAATGCGCTTATCAGCATCAGAATATACTTTGCCGGCTAATCTTAATAAAGATGTTTCTATCTCTTGCAAAGCATAAACTGATCTATGCTCTGTAATTATATAAGGAATATTATACTTTTTTTTTATTTTTCTAGCTAATACTCCTGCGTTAAGTGCCGAATGAGCATGAATAATATCTGGTTTTCCGTATTTTTTAATATACACTTTAAATAAAGCGTATCCTTTTATTACATATATAGTACTTCTGCCTAATGGATATTTTCCAGTAAACCAGTTCCATCCCTGCCATAAAAAGGTGATTAATCCATTATCATCTTCAATTTTTAGTTGATTAAAAATTTTACTATAATTATTTTTCAGGTTACGAATTGGCTGTATTTCTAAATATAGTATACTAACTTTATTGCCCATTTTTTTTAATGCTAATGCCTGTTCTCTAAAAAAAACACCAGCATGAGGCTTATTTTTCTTTTTATATGTAAATGGAATAACTAAAATATGCATTAGTATTACTCAGTAATTTCCGGTTAAGAAATTGCATAAAAGATATGTAAAATCAGCGCATTAAGTCATATTTTACTTGACATTTTATTTATAGTGTGCGGCGAATTTTGATATTATTAACAATATCAAGGAGTTAAAATATGCCGCA
>JAUVHP010000001.1 GCA_030593225.1 archaeon | reverse complement strand
TTCATAAATTTTCGTGCAGATTTGTTATCAAGTATATCAAATTCCTGCGCATCGATATGACGAGAATCTATCGAAATTTTATTATCATAAAAATTTGGAACATAATTCTTTAAGAAATTTCTTAATTCTTTTCTTTTTGGGTTATCATTAATAATTATAAATTCAAAATCTCCAAAAGTTTGATTTAATATGGATTCAATACTTTCAGTTATCCATTCGAGAGGCTCCTTGTATGTAGACATTACCACTGAAATTTGAGGTTTATTTTCTTTTTTCATATTATTTTTTTCTCAATTTTAAAAAAAATATGATATTTATTTTCATAAGGATGAATTATTTTTTTTATTTTAAAATATTTTGATATGATTTTTTTTATCTTTATTAATGAATAACCTTTTGTTCCAACTTCCCAATAATGTTGCCCATCAAATTTATGTTTTCTATAAAATTTGGAGATTCTTTTAGAAAAGGATACTGTTCCAACAAAAGGAATTTTTATCTGAAATCCGACATCATTCCCAGAATAAGGCAAACTAAGAAGAACATCTTTCTTTGAAACCCTTGCTAATTCTTTTAATGCTTTTTCAAAATTATTTGGTGGTAAATGCTCAAGAACTTGACAACATAAAACAAAATCAAAACTATCCTTTTCTTTGGGAATTTTCAATACACTTCCAACTATATCTGGATTTAGTTCTTTGTCCAAATCTAAAGTAGTATAGTTAAAATCATTTTGGCATATCTTTTTAACAAAATTATTCCCCACTCCAATCTCAAGTATTTTTTTTGGCTTAGATGAATAAATTTCTCTTATTTGATAATAATAAGACATAAATCTTTTTTTATCTACATATTTCAAAAAATTATAGTGCTTTTTATTTACTTGTTTTTTCATTTTTTTTCTGAACTCTTTAAGTTTTTATATAATAAATAATAAGTAAGAATTCTATTTAAAGTTGAAGAAATTACCATTGCATAGATAACTCCTATAAACCCGAAATTAATGATAAAAATTAATGATAAAAATATATTAACAATTCCAAAAGGGATGGTTAATAAGCTATATTTTGCTTTTCCGGTGGCTACAGTAAACCCATTAGCCAACAATCCAGAGGTCGCAGTCAATGGGAAAATAATAAGTAAAAGTGTAAGCATTACTAAAAAATCTTGATTAAAATATTCTGGCAAAAATAATTTTATTATAATCGGCAGAGCAAAGAAAATGATTAAAGCCAAGATTATTCCAATAGATATTGAAACAAACAAATATTTTGTAAACTGAACTCTAACCAAATTATGCTTTTTTTTGGAGGTCAATTCTGTAATGTTTGGGGCGATTACTTGTCCCAATATTGTAAAAGGAATTGCCAGAATTAAAAATATTTTAGTAATAATTTCATAATATCCTATCTCAATAATATATCCAAAGTGTCCTAATATTAAAACTCCTATTCTTGTATAAAGAAAAAAACCTAAACCAGATATTCCAATAATAAAAGAATATTTCCCAATTTCTTTTATTACACTCTTATTTAATTTAAAATGAAATTCTTTATATCCTAAAGCTAGGGCTAAAAATAAAATAAAATAGAACAAATTCTGAGCAATCAATGCACCAATTAATCCATATTGTTTTATTAGAATATAAACGAAACTTAAAGAAAATAATCCAACAAGAATAGAAATTATTGACAAATATTTAAATTTTTTTAGTCCTCTATAAATTCCATCATAAAGAGAAGTCATTGGAATAAGAAAGATTAAAGGTAAAAGATAAAGAACATAAATATAATTCTCTTTGAGATAAAATTTTCCAAAGAAAATGGCAATTAATCCAATCATTAAAGTCAATCCAAATATAATAATTCCTGAATTAAATAAAACAGATTTCAATTTTTCCTTATCCGTGGCATTATATTCTGCTACATATTTTGATGTTGCTGTTGAAATACCAAAGTCAGCAAACATGATTAAAAGAAATATTATTGCCAAGGTATAATTATAGATTCCAAAATCGTAAGGAATTAAAAGTTTTGCAGCCAAAATAAAAATAATAAAAGTAATTCCTTGTTTTCCTCCCATTTGCAAGGCTCTCCAGAAAAAATTATCAATTGTTTCTTTGTGCTGATTGTATTTATTTTTTAACATTTTAATCAAATTTTGGGGGCTTTATTTTTAAGAAGGTATCCTCTTTTATTATTCTTTTTGATTGAATTTTCTTTCTTTGCTTTAAGGTGTCTGGAAATAAAAAAAAAGATATTTTAAAAGAATTAAGAATGCAATAAAAAATATTCTTATTTGCAAAAAAATAAAATATGAGAAGAAAAAAATATTTTAATAGATACATTGATAGGATTACAGGCAAATTTATAAATTTACAATTTTTAATAATGCTTCTAGTTGTTCCAAAAAATGTAAGAGAGTATCTAAGTTTATTCATTTTATTATTTTTCGAAGATTTTATTCCTAAATGTATAAAATAAGAAGATGTGTAGAGGTAATTTTTGAATCCCAATATTATTGCTCTTGGACCAATATCTATATCATCTATATTGAATTTTTGAGATTCATCAAATTTTCCAATTTCCCCCCAATTTTTATTTAAAATAAACATGCATGCTCCAGTAGCCCCCCCAATAGGAATAAGTTTTGAGGAATAGTTAATTATTTTATTAATTGATATTGATTTTATTTTTTTTCTGAATCTTAATCTGTTAAAATATAATCCATAATAAATAGTTTCTTTTTTATCTGAGTCTACCAATGGAATTTGTATAAATCCCATTTCTTTTTTGTATATTTTTACTAATTTTTCTAAAATTTTTTTATCTTTTACTAATATATCGTTATCCAAAAGTAAAATATATTTCCCCTTAGCTTTCTTTGCACCAATATTTTTCCCTTTTGAATATCCCAAATTTTTTTTATTTTTTATCAATTTTATTTTTTTATTTTTTTTAATAAAACCAATACTTCCATCGATAGACCCATTATCAACTACAATAAATTCATAATTAGGATAATTTAATTTAAGAATTGCAGGGACTGTTTTTTTTAAATATTTTAAACCATTCCAATTTAATAACACAATACTTACTAGAGGATATTTTTCATTTTTCATTTTTGTAAATTATAATAATTCTTTATCAATTTTGTTTTAATTAAAAAATTAAAAATCATCAAACGAAAAACACGAGTCATTTTATATCTGATATAAAAATAATAACCAAAATACTTCCTAATAATTATTGATGTCTCATTATAACTTTTATTTAAATTTGAACTAGTGCCATCAGCACAATAAAAAGAAATGTTCTCATTAAGATAATAAATCTTTTTTGTTTTTAAAAAACATTTACATTCGAAATCAAAATCAGAAGCAATTTTATAATTCAAATTAAAAAGATTACATGAAATCATCAAATCTTTTTTTACAAATAATGCCTGGTGAACTATCTTATTACCTCTTTTAAGCCCCCCCAATGAAATTCGTTTGTTAATAATATATGAATAATTATATTTTTTAGAATATTTATTAACATTTCCATAAATAATATCTGCACCAGTCTTTTCAAATTTTTTAATTATATCTTTAATCACATTTTTACTACATAAGTAATCATCACTTCCTAAAAAATAAAGGACATCTCCTTTTGATTTTTTAATCCCTTTATTCATAGCATCGTAAATGCCTTTGTCTGGCTCGCTAATATAATAATCTATTTCTGATTTATATTTATTAATAATATCTAATGTTCCATCTGTCGAACCCCCATCTATAATCACTAAATTTATGTTTGAATTTTTTTGGACAATTACACTTTTTATTGCTTTTTCTAAGGTTTTTGCCCCATTATATACAGGAATAATTATAGAAACTTTCATCTTTTTATCTTTCATATTCTCTAATAAACCCCTCATTGTCCCAAATATTAAAAATTTTCTTACGTGTTTCCAATATTCCTTTATTTAATTTTTCAAAAATTTTTTTCTTTCCATTCAATATTTCTTTTAAGATATTTTCTAATTCTCTATCTGTTTTATATAAAAATCCATTATAATTATTTTTTATAAGTTCTCTATTCGAAAAAGTATTTTTTGCTATTACTGATTTTTCCCACAAGAAATAATGAATCGCCTTCATACAAGAACCAGACCTCCTCGGCAAAATCCCCGCCAAAGAATTTTTTATAAGATAATTTGTCTTTTTTATAGAAAGTCTTCCCATTAAAATTATTCTATTTTCAGCCTTATTATTTTTTATTAATTCTTTTATTTTCTCACTAGGATTTCCAACCAAAATAAGTTTAATATCAGTTTTAAATTTTAGAAATATTGGAATAAAATCACTCAATCCTTGATACTCTTCAAAGTTTCCAGAATAAATCAAATATTTTTTTGCAGGTAAATCTATCTTTTCTACAGATAATTCTAACGGGTCATAATAAAGAAATTTATCTCTGTCTTTAAAAAAATCATCTTGTAAATATTTGCCCCAATTTAAAATTATTTTATCTGATTTATTTGCAAATTTTTTTTCTAAAAATTTTAAAAGATTATCTTTAATTTTATTTGGTTTTGAATTAAGATGAATATTGTCTAATATTCTATTATGCAAATCATAAACATATCTTGATTTCCAATTTAACCACCCAATAAAATAACCAATTCCAATTCCTTCAAAATCTTCACAATGAATTACATCATATTTATTTATACAAGATAATTTTACTGCTTTTAACAACATAAAAAAATCTAATAATATTTTTGATTTCGTAGGTTTTCCAACAGGAAGTTCTGGCATAAACCATTTTGGGGTGCGATTAATTTTTACATTTTTTAATTTAAACTCCTTCCCCAAAGAATAAGTTACTAAATCTATTTCATAGTGCTTTGATAGTTTCTCTAGAATTGAATGCATCCTTAGAGATGACCCTTTTTCTAAATATAATGGCGATGGCGCTATAAATAGCATTTTCTTTTTTGATTTTCTTTTAATATCTCCTTTCATCTTATTGAATCTCCTTCATTAAAAAATCATAATGAATTTTATCAATTTTTTTTACAAAACTCATTAAATCTTTTATCATTTCTACAAATTCTTCTTTATCTTTGTGGTGAATTGCATTATATATATCTCCAGCATGTGACCCATCATTAAGCATTTTTTGCAATCTCTCTTTTTGAATTTCACTAAATTCTATTTCTTTTATTAAAACATCTAGTTTACTGGAAACATCTCTCGAATTTGGAACTTTAAAACTCAGAAAAGTTTCTGTAAATTTCCTAGCAACATTACCAATTAAATAGAATTCTGAATATGCCATATTTTCATTATCTTGTAAAAAGCAATCCAATAAATAAAATAAATAATGGTATTCTGATTTGTAATTTTTAAGTGTTCTATTCATTTCTTCTATTAAAGATTTACTTTCCCCCTTGCATTTTGTTCTTTTTATAAAATAAAATTCAGATTTTGGGTTGTCTTTATTTTTATTCTTATTTTTCATCCAATCTTTCATTAGATTAAAAAATTCAAAATTATGAGTTGATATAAAAAATTGACCCACTTCATTAAAAGTTCTTTTTATCAAAGATGCACAAAGATAAATTCTATTTGAATCAAAACTTGAAATAGGGTCATCAATAAAGACAATAGATTCGCTTAGATTAAAACCATCTTCTCTCAGCTTTGCTAAAAAGTAAGCAAAAGCTATTGCTGTTTTTTCGCCTTCACTTAGATTTTCTGCTATACGACCTTCTCTTAAAACTTTGTACGATTTAGTCTCGTCATCAAAGTCTAAATTAATATATTTATGTCCAAAACATTGATCTAAATATTTATTTATATTATCTTTTCCTAGAAAAAAGTTTGAAATACTATCTTTTAATGATATTATTTCTGTTGATACTTTTTTACACTTTTGAGTTGAATCTTCGATTTCTTTTTGTAGTTTATTTATTTTAATTTTTTTATTAAAATATTCATCATTTAATGATATCTTTAAATGGTAATTTTCTATTCCTTTTCTTGCGATATTAATCTCTTCTTCATAATTTTCTACAAGATTATTATTTTCAGTTATTATCTTGTTAATTTTATTGATTAAATTTTGATATTCATTGTAAAATTTATAATCAGGAATATCATATGTTTCAAAAAAGTTTTTTTTCTTTTGGGAAAATAGATTATCAATTTGCTCTTTAAATAAATGAAATTTAGAATTTATTATTTTAAATTCTCCTAATATCTCTTCAATTTTATTTTCAAATTTTAAGTGAAAATTTATTAAAACGGGTTGTTCTAGAACAAAATTTGTATTTATCGAATTCTTTAAGGAATCTATTTCGGCAATCATTCTTTTTGATTCATCATTAAAATGACCATTTAATTTTTCTATTAAATCTTCATTCAATTTTTTTCCACAAAAAAGACATTCAGACTCTTCTCTTTTGGTATGCAAATCAAGCCCAACTCTTGTCCAATCATTAAGTTCCGAATCACATTTAAGTTTTTCTATTGAATTAGAAATAATAGTTTTTGATAAAAGTACTTTAGAGTTTTCAATAAAATCTTCAAAATTAAATTTCATATCTTGATTTTTTTGCTTAATTTCAATTCTACTAATTTTTTTTGAAGAAATGATTTTTCTTAAATCATCATATCTTTCTTTAGAAATTTCTTCTAAGCTATCCAGTCCTTCTTCAATTTTTCTTAAAATATTGCTTTTATCATAAGAATAATAGAAATCTCCAAGTTTATTACAATTAATTATATTTTTTATTTCTCTTGCAAGTTCTTTATTTTTTTCATCTAAATTATTTTCTAGACTCAATCTTTCTTTTTTTGAAAGTTCTAATCCTTCATTTAGATTTTTCAAATTTTCTTCTTTAGTCTTAATTTCTTTTTTTGTCTCAATATTTTTTTCTCCCATACACAAAATAGGATTACATTTTGGATTTAAATCATCAAAAGAAATATTTTGAGAAACAAAAGCTGAATTAAAAGTTTTAAAAATGCTTGAATCTTCAAAAGTTTCTAAGTCATTTGAATTTATTTTATTGTTTTCAAAATCTTCTATAATAAAAATTCCTTTTTCTGGCTTTTCTTTTTTTTCAATAGATAAAAATATTTTAGATAGAGTTGTTTTTCCAGATCCATTATGCCCAAAAAATAAATTATATTTTTTAAATTCTGGTAGAGAATCCCACTCGAAGTTTTTGTAAATATGAAAATCTTTTATAGATTTTATAGATTTTATTTTCATCTCCTTCCCACCATCGTCACAACAGAAACCTCATTGCCTCTCTCTGCGTAACCTTTTCCCAATTCAGAACTCACAGGAGAAGCACCTCCTCCCAAAGGCGGAAACTCATAATTCAAAATTAAAATCTTTTGTTTTTTCATTTTATATCTTGTTTAATTGTAAAAGAATAAATTAAAATCATGTTTACACATATTCCTAAAATTATTCCAAAAAGAGATACAATCTCCACAAAAACATTTTTAGTTGGATTGACATCACAATTATAATTTATTTTATTATTGGACATGTATATATTAGTGCTACTTTCTATATGGATTGCTTCCCCATAAATTAGACATGATTTTAAATTTTGATAGTTTTCAATTTTAGAAGAATAAAAGAAAATACTAGATATAATAAGAATGATAAAAAATATCACTCCAATAAATATTTTTTTAGAATTTCTCATTTCCCATAATACCCTTTATACCAATTAACAAAATTATTAACACCCTCATCGACCGAAACCTTCGGAGCATAACCTAAAACATCTTTTGTATGCGAAATATCTCCACTCGTCAATAAAACATCTCCATCCTGCATAGGCATCATATTCTTATCAGCAACTTTTCCCAAAGCCTTCTCAATAGCTTTAATAAAATCCATAAGTTCAGTTGTCTCCCCTCGTGCAATATTAAATATTTCAAATGAACATTTCTTATCTAAAGCCAAAACCACCCCATCAACAATATCGTCAATATAAGTAAAATCCCTCTGCATTTTTCCAGAATTATAAACATCAATTTGTTTTCCTTCTAAAATATTTTTTACAAATTTAAACAAAGCCATATCAGGTCTTCCCCACGGACCATAAACAGTAAAAAATCTTAAACCAATCATTTCTATTCCATACAAATGATTATACACATGAGCATACAACTCATTAGATTTTTTTGTCGCAGCATAAAGAGAAATCTGTTCATCTAACTTCTCTGATTCTTTAAATAAAACATTTTTATTATTTCCATAAACAGAAGACGAAGAAGCATAAACAACTTTTGGAATTTTATTATGTCTTGCAAATTCAAAAACTTGCAAAGTTCCAAGAGAATTTGCCTTTTGATAAGCAAGAGGATTTTCAATTGAATACCTTACTCCTGCCTGTGCCGCTAAATGACAAATAACATCAATCTTCTCTTTCTTTAATTCCCCAAATCCTTCAGAAATATCTAATTTATGAAAAGTAAAATTTTCAAATTCTTTTAAAATCTTCAACCTATCTTCCTTCAAAGAAACATCATAATAATCATTCATATTATCAACACCAATAACTCTATCCCCTCTCTCAAGAAGCTTCTTACCAACACTAGAACCAATAAAACCCGCAACCCCCGTAACTAAAATAGTTTTCATTTTTTAATAATCTTACGAACATAATATCTTTTTTCATGAGATGATGTTTGTAATTGTATTTTAATTAACAAATCAATAATTATTCCAAAGCACATAAACATGACAGCCATCATAATAAAGAAAAATCCCAAAAAGAAAAAACCATTTCTGTTCAAAGATGTTTCCCAAAAAATTCTCGCAAAAATAGATTCCCCCAAAGATAACCCTCCAATAAAAATAAAAAACATACTTAAATATCCAAACAGATGTAAAGGTCTTTGTGAATATTTTTGGATAAACCAAATATAACCCAAGTCAATTAATCCTCTAATTGCTTTAGAATACCCATATTTAGAAACTCCATTCTCCCTCTTTCTATCATTAACAATAACCTCTCCAATTCTAAATCCCTTCCATCTCAAAAGAGCCATAATATAACGATGCATTTCTCCCTGCAAATCAAGAGATTTAACTGCCTTTTTCTTATAAACTCTCAAGGTGCAACCTGTATCATGGACATTATCTTTAATAAAAATTCTTCTTACAAATCTGCCTACTTTAGTTAAAATTTTAATTCCAGATTTATCTGCCCTATACTTTCTCCAACCACAAACAACATCTAAATTATCTTCCCTCATTTTTTTAAATAATTTAGGTATGTCTTTAGGATCATTTTGTCCATCTCCATCAAGAGATATTATGTATTTTCCTGTCGCATATTTAAATCCAACATCTAATGCAGTTGTTTGCCCATAATTCCGATTCATATCAATTATTGTGACATTATTCAAAGATTTCAACTCATCCAAAGAATCATCAGTTGAACAATCATTCACATAAATAATTTCAAATTCTTTAGAAGACCGACTCATTACTTTCTTAATTTCTTCGTCTAACTTAGTGATATTCCCTTTCTCATTATAAACAGGAACTATAATTGAATACTCCATCCAAAAAAATCATAAAATCATTATATAAACTTTGTTATTACTCAAAACCAATGAAATTTCAAGAATTCTTTAAAGGATTTATATTTTTCAAATTAAATTTAATATCTTCCCTATTTATTCTTTTACAAATTTTAAACTTGCCAATATAAAATCTTGAAGCATACTTAATTTTAGTAAAATAAGCTATTTCTTTATTTTGCCTTATTTCAAATAAATCTTTAATTTCATTATATTCCCTCCAAAAAAGTCAAAAAAAGATTATATAAACTTTTTTGTTACTCTAGAATAATCATTTCCATAAAGTTTATAAATAAAATTTTCATTTAAAAAAGCATGAGAAATAAAATAAAACAACACTCCCATAAAATAATTGCAAGCATGTTAAGTATTTTTGTTTTAACAATTATTCTTTTTACAGGACCAGCACAAGCGTTTATTTTAGATTTAGATATTAAAAGAGCTAATCAAGTAAACACAGGAGAAACAATAACATTCACAGCTACGCTAAACATTGAATCAATGGATAAATATTTACCAATTAAATCCTTAATGTTAAACATTGGAGATAAAGTTTGCACATTTAATCTTGATGGAAAAATTATTGGAGATAACTGCAACGGGGTTATGGTAAAAAAACTATCTGGAATATATAGTGGAAGTTACGGATATGGTTATGGGCAAGATAATTCTTATGGATATGATTTTGGTTATGGGTATGGATACGGCTATGGTTATGGAATTGGAGCAACTGAATTAGTTTATGAAATAACTATTAATACAGCACATTTCAACACAGGAACACATCAAGCTTTCTTAAAAGCAAAAATTGGGGATAAAGAATTTACTTCAAAACCTAAAGAAATTACAATTACTCAGATTATAATTAGTTCAGAAGATTCCTCCTCTAATGATAAAAGTTCAAGAACAGATGGAGGATGTATAACTAATTGGGAATGTACAGAATGGAGTGAATGTAATCTAAATGGGACGATGACAAGAACTTGTACAAAAGTTTATCCAGAATGTTTTGCAATAGAAAATAAGCCTATAGAAATTTTAGAATGTAGTGAAGATACAATAAACTTGCAAGAAAATATTCAAGATAAAAACATAATCTCAAGAATAACTGGTGCAGTTATTGGAGGTTTGAGAACAACTGGAGGCATTATAGTTTCATTATTTTTAACACTTACACTTGGAGCATTTGGGGTTGTAATGTTTAGAAGAAGAAAATAAATCTAAATCAGCATCAACAACTTCCAACTCATTACATATTCTAAGGTCATCTTCATACATTTCTTTACATTATTCAATCAACAATTCCCTTTTCTCTTTCTTCTGTTTATCATACAACTTAATCAATCCAATAATAATATGCTCAAAACTTTCTTTATCCTGTTTAATCATCAAAAGTTTATCTTTCACACCCTCACTAAATTGAATACTTGAAATCATATTCTATAGAAAATTCTATAGTTTAAAAAATTACTTTAGTAAAAGATGAAGTTATTGTGACGACAAACTAATTATTTCTTTCTCTTCCAAAAAGTAAAATCAATCAAATAAACCTGTTCTTCAAACCAAATAGAATTACCCTCATTTCTAGAATCGTGAAAAGGGATAAATCCTAATTCAATTGCCTTCTTTAATTCTATATCTATCATTTCCTGTGCCTTTTTTTTAACATTTCCTCCTAATTTATCTAAAGTCAATCTGCCCAAATCCTGCATTACTAATCCAGGAAAATAAATTTTACCAAAAGGATTAAGAAACCGCTCTTTATTTACTAAAAAAACATTTTCAGGTTTAGCCACTCTAACATCATTTTCATATAATTCATTATGAATTTCATATTCATAATTTAATATAGAAGCATCTTCAGATTTTTTGCTAATTTTGGAATGGTAAGAATTTATACGCATAAATTTTCCAACAAGAGAATTTTTATTATCACTTATAGAACAAACCTTATTAAAAGCCCCCCCAAAATCACCATTAATTAAATTTTTTTCCTTAAAACAATATTTTTTTTCCAACTCTTCCAATAAAACTTTTTTAATTAATGAAGATTCTATTGCAAAGGTTATGTTTTCTATTCTCATAAAAAATCCCAACAAAATCTCTATAAAAAACTTACTATTTAGAATTCTTCTTCACAACTTTTTTCTTAACTTCTTTCTCTTCAACCTTCCTCTTAGATTTCTCCATCTCCTTCATAATCTTTTGCATTTCCTCTTCTCCCATTTCTTTTTTCTCCTCTTCCTTCTCTCCTTTCCCAATCTGCTCTCCAATACTCTTCAAAGCAAAATCAAAATCATCTTTTGTAATCTCAAATTTCTTAACATCTTTCTTCCCATAAACTCTCTTAATTGCTCTCATTCCCGCTTCCCTAGCAGTTACTTCAATATCTGCCCCAGTCCAACCCTCTGTTCTGTCAATCATTTTCTTAATATCCACGCCAGGACCAAGAGGCATTTTCTTCAAATGAACATTAAAAATCGCTTCCCTCGTCACTTTATCAGGAATCGGCAACTCAACATGTGCATCAATTCTTCCTGCTCTCAACAATGATTCATCAATTAAATCTTTCCTATTTGTCGCAGCAATAATAACAACTTTCTCCAACTCCTCAACACCATCTAATTCAGTTAATAATTGATTAACAATTTTCTCAGTTGAATCTGAAAGACCAGAGCCCCTCATTTTAGAAATTGAATCAAACTCATCAAAGAAAATAATTGCCGGAGCAACCTGCCGTGCTTTCTTAAAAATCTCACGAATATGTTTCTCTGATTCTCCAACCCACTTGCTAACTAATTCAGGACCTTTAACAGAAATAAAATTCGCATTCGCTTCATTTGCAACTGCTTTTGCCAAAAGAGTTTTTCCAGTTCCAGGAGGACCATGAAGCAAAACACCTTTTGAAGGTTTAATACCAGCCATCTTAAATAACTCAGGACGAAGCAACGGCAACTCAACTAATTCCCTTAATTTTTCCTTTGCCTTTTCCAAACCACCAATATCACCCCAAGTAACATTCGGCTTATTAATCAAAACCTCACGCATTGCCGACGGTTCAACATTTCTCAAAGCATAATTAAAATGTTCACTATTCACCACAATCGAAGATAATAATTTTTGCTTTTTTGATTCCAAATTAATCGAAGACTCCTCATCAGAAGACTCTAACTCCTCGCCAAAATTAACCAACTCCTTGTAAAAAGGTTTAACCGCTCTTAATGCAGCCTCCTTACATAAAACTTCCAAATCAGCACCAGTATATCCCAAAGTCTTCTTAGAAAACTCATCTAAAATTTTCTCCCTATTATCTAACGGCATATTTCTTGTATGAATTTTCAAAATCTCTTTTCTTCCTTCATCTGTTGGAGGATTAATTTTAAGCTCTCTATCAAACCGCCCAGGTCTTCTCAATGCTTCATCTAAATCATCCGGTCGATTTGTCGCAGCCATAACAACTAATTGCCCTCGAGATTTCAAACCATCCATCAAAGTTAATAATTGTGCTACAACTCTTTTCTCAGTTTGATCGTGACTCTCCCCCCTCTTCGGAGCAATAGCATCAATCTCATCAATAAAAATAATAGCGGGAGCATTTTTTTCAGCATCTTCAAATTTAGCCCTTAGATTTTCCTCAGACCCTCCATGATATTTACTCATAATTTCAGGACCAGCAATAGAAATAAATTTAGCATCTGTCTCAGTTGCAACTGCCTTCGCCAATAAAGTCTTACCAGTTCCAGGCGGACCAGTTAAAAGCACACCTTTAGGAGCACTAATACCTAACCTCTGAAAAATATCTGGATGCTTCATTGGAAATTCAACCATCTCTCTAATTTTTTCTATCTCTTCTTTCAAGCCACCAATATCTTCATAATAAACATTAACACCAGATCCCTTCTCGACTGAACTAGAAATCAAAATTTTTACGTCATTATTGAAACATCCAAAAGCAAATTTCTTTGGAATGATTCTAGTAACTCCGCAAATAACAGAAATTCCTCCAGGAAAAATTACTTTAATTCTTTGTTTCAAAGAAACCACATTCCCTCCAAATTGTTGCTTTAAAAAAGATTTATTTTCCTCTTTTTTTAAAGCAGGGATTAAGTTTTTTTCTATATCATCATTAGATACTTCCGAATTTTCCAATACTGCAATTTCAAAAGAATTAATTTTATTTAATTTTTTAATTGGCGAAACTTCAATTTTTTCTTCTAAAGATACATCCAAAGAACTCCTAATAATTCCTCCTATTCCAATTTTTCCTTTTTGCAAATCCTCTCCTCTTATAACTCTAAAAACAATTTTGTTACTATTTCCCACTAAAACAAAATCGCCTGAAGAAATTTTAAGATCTTCCATATCTTCTGTAGAAATGGATACTATATTTTTATCTCTAAAATTCTGCTTTGCCTCAACAATATCTAAAGATAATTTGCTTTCTTTCATTTTTTAAAAGATACCTCCAAGATACCATTATTAAAAGTAAAATCAAATTTAGAAGTTTTAATATTTTCAAGCAAGAAAGGATTTGTTATTAGCTCCCCTTTTTCTTCTATCAGTAAAACTTTTTTTCCAGTAGAAATTTTTTTATTATAATTATTTATAATCAACTCATCTTTAACTTTCACAAAAATATTTTTTTTAGAAGAAAAATCAAAAATAAAATGAATTGCTTTTTTTGTAACTACTCTGTCCAAAAGAAAATTTTTCCAAGGAAGTTCTTTAAACACTTCTGCAAATTGCTTTCTACCAGAAGAATCAGAAATTTCTACAAAACTCTCATTTCGAGAATTACTTCTAAATCCACCTCCACCAGTTAAACGACTAAATATATCTTCTATTCCAATTTCATTATCGTCATCAAAAAAACTCATTTTGCCCTTAGTAAACTTTTTTGTAAAAAAAGTTTCGGAGTACACCCTTGAGTGTCCAAATTTAATTCATTTTTTTCCATTTTATTTCTGTATACACAAAGCGTATATATTTTTATTTATAAGTTTTTTGTTTTTCATTTTATCCTAAATACCCTGCACTAGGAATAATAGCCGCCTTTGCCGACTGCAAAAAGTTATCCTCAATCTTCTGGTAAACACTAATCGCTGCTTTAGTTACACTAGGTTTAATTTTAATTAATGCTTCATCAAAATGTTTTTTACAAACCTCTTTTGAATCAATAGATTCTCTAAGTGCAAGCATACCTGCCTCACGAGTTAATGATTCCAAATCAGCACCAGTATACCCTTCGGTTTTCCTTGCAATTTCATTAATTTTTACATCTTTTGCCAAAGGCATTTTCTTTGTATGAATATCTAAAATTATTTTTCTACCTTCTTCAGCAGGAGCATTTACAAGCAACACTCTATCAAATCTTCCTGGACGCAAAAGAGCTGTATCAAGCATATCAGGTCTATTCGTCGCTGCGACAACCAAAACATCATTCAAATCCTCAAGCCCATCCATCTCAGCAAGCATTTGGTTTAAAACTTTTGTCGCCTCTTGACTTGACCCATTGTCACCCACAGTTCTCTTTGACGCAAGAGATTCAATTTCATCAAAAAATATAATGCAAGGTGCAACCTGCCTAGCCCTTTCAAAAACTTTCTGCATTCCTTTATGAGAATCATTCACCCATTTAGATAACAGCGACGGACCTTTAATCTGAATAAAATTCGCTTCACTCTCTTTAGCAACTGCCTTTGCCAAAAGTGTCTTACCTGTTCCAGGCGGACCATAAAGCAAAATCCCCTTAGAAGGTCTAATTCCAATTCTCTTAAAACTATCTCGATATTTTATCGGCCACTCAACTGCTTCCTTTAATTCTTCTTTAACTTCATCAATACCTCCAACATCATCCCAATTAATATTAGGTGTTTCAACTAAAACTTCCCTCATTGCCGAAGGTCTGACAACTTTTAAAGAATCCATAAAATCACTATATTTTACAACTAACTTTTCCAAAACCTCAGGAGAAATTTGTTCCTCGCTGTCAAGCTTTATTTGAGGCAAAACTTTTCTCAAAACATTCATTGCCGCCTCTTTGCACAAAGATTCTAAATCAGCACCAACAAATCCGTGCGTCAAACCAGCTAAATTTTTAAGATTAACATCCTTGTTCAATGGCATTCCACGAGTATGAATTTGTAAAATCGCAAGACGCCCATTTTTATCAGGAACTCCAACTTCAATTTCCCTATCAAATCTTCCAGGTCTTCTTAATGCAGGGTCAAGTGAATTAACTCTATTTGTTGCACCAATTACAACAACTTTCCCACGAGATTGTAACCCATCCATCATTGTCAAAATTTGAGAAACCACACGCCTTTCAACCTCACCATGCACCTCTTCTCTCTTGGGAGCAATCGCATCAATTTCATCAATAAAAACAATTGACGGAGCATTTTTTTCAGCATTTGCAAAAATATCTCTTATCTTTTTCTCACTCTCACCATAATACTTGCTCATAATTTCAGGACCATTAAGTAAAATAAAATTAGATTCTGATTCATTTGCAACAGCCTTCGCTAATAAAGTTTTACCTGTTCCAGGAGGACCATGAAGCAAAACACCTTTTGGTGGCTCAACACCAAGTCTATCAAAAATCTCTGGATGCTTTAAAGGAATCTCAACCATCTCACGAATCTTTTTAATCTCCTCACCTAACCCTCCAATATCTTCATAATTAATTTCAGAAATACTATCTTCTATAATATCAACTGCTTTTGAATTTAAAACAACTTCAGTCTTTTCAGTAATTATAATCGGACCAGTAGGACTAACATTAACAACACTAAACTTAATCTGTGAAATTCCACCTCCCAAATTTCCAAGCCCCATTCCATTAAACATATTTCCAAGCACATCATTCAAATCCCCAAAATCATCTGACAATAAATCTTTCCTTCGCTGAACACCTCCTAAAACAACTAAATCTCCCTTAACAACAGTTCGGCCCAACAATCCTCGTCTCAAATGTTCTGGCTCTCCTTGAACCATAATTCCTTTTTGTGCAGGAGCAATTGTAATTTTTTTTGCTTCACTAACACAAGCTTTTGAAATTGCCACAACATCCCCAATACCTGTCCGAGCATTTCTTCTTAAAATTCCATCAATCCGAATAATTCCTTGACCAATATCAGAAGGATAAGCCCTGTCAGCCATTGCAACAGTTTCACGATTACCTCTAATCAAAACAATATCTCCTCGATTAATTCCAATCTCCCTCATAATAGAATTATCAATTCTCACAATACCTTTGTAAACATCGTCCTGCAATGCCTCAGTAACTTTCAATTGAATTTGTTTTTTTTCTACCATTTTTTCTTTCTCAAAATTTTATTAAAATTTAAACTTAATCTTCCTGTTTCTTCAAAACACAACTTAACCATATCGTCCATCATTTTTTCTTGTGCTCTCATAAATAAAACAATCTCTTTCGGAATCGACACAGTATAACTATTTCCTACTATCCGCATTTTAACTTTAAATTCCTTATTTTTTAGGTTAATAAATTTATTGTATTCAACTTCATCCACAGGATGCACAATTTTTTCTCTACATTCAGGACAAACTAATATCCTCAAAACAAAACCATTTTTCATAAATTCCCCTCGCTGCATTTTAGAATCACAACGATTGCAAAGAATTTGGTTGTCAAAAATATCTTTCATTTACTTTTGTTTTAATAAAATTAAAATTAGCATAAATATCATAACCGAAAGCATATTCTCTATAGAAGGTTTAAAATAATTAAAAGCCAATAAAGCAATTAATGCCCCTACTAAAGCAAAGAATATATCCTTTATTTCTCCTTTCCAATTAATTTTACTTCTTGTTTTCATTTTTGTTTTAGATATATTTTAGTTGTATACACAAGGAAATATACACTATTTAAATATTTTGGTAGAAAATTAATTTTTATTTTTAAGTTGTTCTTTCAAATCAATTAACTCAAATAAAATAATTAATATCCAAATGCCAATTGCAATTCCCCATGAATGAATGCTAGCATTAGTATAATTAAAAAACAAACCAATTCCAACAGCAATTATGACTGCAGAAAGCCAATTTGGAATTTTTCCAAAAAATCTTTTCTTCTTTTTATTTTTTAATTTCATAATTTATATAAAAGAATTAATTACTTAAATATTTCTGTAATCAAATATTTTAAAAACATTTATTTATTTTATCAATAATGAATAAAAAAGATGTGAAAAAGTTTTTAGATAAGTTCTGGTTTTTAGTTTGGAAAGACGACAGTTTCAAAGGTTGGATAATTTCAATAATTTTTATTTTTATTCTAATAAAATTCATATTTTTTCCATCTTTAAGTTTTGTAACAGGAACAGAACTTCCCCTCGCCATTGTTGAATCTTGCAGTATGTATCATTCAGGAAATCTATTATCAAATTACGACAAATGGTGGCAAGCAAATGAAATAAAATATTCCCAATTTCAAATAAACAAAGAAACATTTGGAATATTTCCATTCAAAAAAGGATTCAACAAAGGAGACATATTATTTATTATTGGAACAAAGCCAGAAAAAATAAAAACCGGAGATGTAATAATTTTTAATTCAGGAATAAAATCAACTCCAATAATACATAGAGTTATAACAATAAGGCAAGAGAATAACCAATATATTTTCTCAACAATTGGCGACAATAATCCTTCTCAAATATCTTTTGAAAAATCTATAAATGAAAATCAGCTCGTAGGAAAAGCTGTCTTTAAAATAGCACCATATTTAGGTTGGGGAAAATTAATATTCTTTGAACTAGCAAGCAAAAATAAAATAGAATTTTGTGAATAAAAATTCGCAGTAAGTTTTTTAAACCTCATTAAACAAAATTACATATGTTATTCTGTCCAAAATGCGGAGCAATCCTAATCTTTTTTTAATGATTATTCTTTATTGAATAAACATTCCTCAATCTTTTTTTTAATCTCTTCAACATTCATATCTTTTGGGATATTTATACTTAATGTTTTTGTTTTTGCGGGTTTATTTCTATAATCATAAATTGATATTTTCCCGTTTGCCTTTTCAACTTTTTTTAGTTCCATTTTGATTAATATTATATGTTAATTATTAGATAATAAGTATTATAAACTAATATTGTAACTAAAAAGTTATGACAAAATACAAAAATCCAAATCTTGGGGGCAGTTTAGCAATACCTCAAGAAGAATTAGCTTTAATTATACAAGCAATCATGAAGCGAAGACCGAAGACAAAATCAAAATATTTCCACTTTTGCAATATTCGAGATTCGATGATGGCATTATTTGAGTGGTATATTGGACTAAGATGTAGAAACCACACAGAAATAGAAATGAATGAAATAAATTTAGAAACAAGACAAATTTATATTCCTCCTGCAAAATCAAAAACAGGGCAACAAGATATTGTTATTATCCCTCGCTGTTTAGTTTTTGGATTAAAAAAATATTTTACAATTAGATCAAAGTTATTTCCAAAATCAAAATGGGTTTTTCCCGCAATCGGACGCAAAGATAAGGATATACATTTTAATAGAAATTCTTTTATGCGAATGTTTAGAAATGCTTTGAAAGACGCGGGATTATATCATGTAAAATTTATAGACAAGCAAGGACATGCACGAGCTTCAAAAAGTAGTCACGGATTAAGAAAAGGCGGAGCTACTAAAATTTATATGGTAACTGAAGATGTTGAGAAAGTTGCAATATGGCTCACTCACACAGACCCACGACGACGAGCCACCTATAGATATATTCAAGCGTGTAAAGAGCAAGTAAGACACCATATATGCGACCAAGTGTTTGACGAAGTTTGGAGAGACCCTGCAAAAATCCAAACTCAAACAGAAATGTTAATTAAATTATTGAAGCTGTCTCAAAATAGACGAGTGCCTATTGTGAAGTTTTAAAAAGAAAAAATCCCATATAAAAATATGAAAAAATCAACAATATTAGAAGGACTTTTGGCGATGGTGTTATTTTGGGGTGGTTTTTTTTCTGCTAATTTGAATGAGGGTGTCATGTTATTAGTAATTATTTTTGTAGTCCTACCTTCTGCTTCTATTACTGCTTTTTTCTACAAAAAAGCAGTAATCAGAGAACACAAAAAATAATTAACCTCTAGTCTTCCATAAAAATTCTTCATCTAGATCATTATTCCTATACCAGAATTCAAATCTTTTCAATTTCTCAATCTCTCCACGAGAATTTAAGAAATCTTCCAAGTATTCTCTCTCATTTTTTAGACTAAATCTTCCCATGAAAAGATGTATAGCTTCTGTCATAAGAATTCTGGGATTTCCCAAAGGTCTTTTCAAAGTTGCAATAAATCCCAAGTCCTGATGACTTCCATTAATCATAAGATTTCTAAATTCAGTAGTTGCATGGGAACTATCAAAATACAAATCAATATCTTCTACAATTATTAATTTATTTTTAAATTTCCTACAATGTCTTATGAATTTGTCTAACTCATCTCTAGTGTATTCTTTTGGAATCCAACGATTAGGAAATTCTTTATACTCTCTGTTAGAATCTAAAATAATAATATTTTCTTTTTTTACGCCTTTAATTAATTCTTTTATCGTTGTGGATTTTCCCGATTGTTTTATTCCCATTAAAACAGCCGTATCTTTATTCCAGTGGAAATGAATTGTCATGCATAAAAAAAATAGTTTTTATATAAAAAACTATACTAGAATTTTAACGCCACATTTTTATATAAAGCGAATTTACGAAAATTATGGTTTTTAAAAAAAAGTGGACAGACGAACAAGATAAAAGAATTTTAGAGCTTCATAAAAGAATTTCAAATGAAGAAATTGCAAAAGAATTTAAGATTACTTCTAAAGCTGTGAGCAAAAGAGTTTCATATCTAAAAAAATTAAATCCAAAACAAAAGAAGAAAATAAAAAAACCAGGGAAAAAAGATATCAAAAAAGGATCTAAATCTGATATCAAAAAGTCTAAAGAAAAAAGAATTGAAGTTATAGAAGCCCCAACACACGAAAACGCAGACGAATTGAGAAAAGAGTATGAGACAAAACCAATAAACAGCGAAGAGCCACAAGAAACACCTATGGAAGAAACACAAGAAGAGATTTTAGAATCAGAAACACCAACTCCAGAAGTTCCGCAAGTAAATTGGACAGGAGTTTCAAACACAATAACCGCAATCTTAGATAAAAGATTTGTTGTAAATGGCTTAGCTCCTCTAACAGATGAAGAGAAAGCTTTATTTTCCGACGCTACAAATCAAGTTTTAGAACTTAGAGCAAAGTTTTATTTTCAATATGCAGACATATTTAATTTAGGACTTGCAGGATTTTCTATCTTAACTCCGAGAATTTTAGAATTTTTAGACAGAGAAAAACAAAAAAAGATTACAAAAGAAGCCTCAACAAATTTAGATTTAACTGAAAAAACTCCAGAAATTCCTAAAATTGTCGACGAGAAAGCCGAAGCACAGCGACGATATGATAAAATGGTACAATCACATGAATAGACAAAAAATAAAGAGTTTTGCAAAAGAACTTTTAGAAGCGTGGGAAATTCATTTAGGAGACATGTATTTTAATCTGCTTTTTTCTAAAATAGACACACTCCCCGACGATAAACTAAAGAAAACTACTGAAATTATAAAAAAATATTTCTAAAAGTTTTAACGCCACATTTTTATATAAAGAAATTTTTAAAATTCTAAGTGTGGGAAAAAGGGTTTGCTCACACTTACTTTTTTTCTCACACTGACCATAATTCCTTATGGTCAAAACTAAACAAAACAAACAAAATGAAAACACAAATACAAACTAGTATTAAGGTTGTTGAAGGTTGTATAGGTTACAACGCTGTTAAATATATTCCTCGGAATATTGCTTTAGGTAGATTCAACGGTATGGCTCTTGGTTCTGTAGTTGCTATTGCAGGGTATTTTATGCCTAGCAAAGTAGGGAATCATGTTATCGCTACCGGAATCGGTGCAACTATCGGCGGAGTTCTTGACGCTTTCGGTTTGAAAAGATAATGGGAAACGAAGTTATCCAAAACAAATCGAGAACATTAGTTCAATATGCGAGTGTTTCTTTAACTGCAGGTAATCAAACGAAAAATACTGTGGTTATTCCAACTACTGCAGATATTATCGGGTTAGATTGGGATTTAAAAGTTACTGCCGCAGGAACACTAGTGGGTGCGAAAACTGTAGAAAAGTCAATTCAAAGAATTGTTCTTAGTGATAAGAATGGAAAAGAGATTCTAGATTGTGCAGGAGAAGATTTGCCTAAGTTGTCGATGTGGTTAAGTCCAAAAGGTTCTTATGACACACCAGAGACAGCTACGGACGCCACTGCTAAATACTATCAGGATGTTTTAGAAATCAAAGCTGCTTTAGCTAATCAGCCAATAAGTATGCAGGTTACTTTTGCCCCTTACTCTGCTTTAGCAGATTCAGGTTGCACAGGTGCAACTGTTGATTTGACTCTAAATGCTTGGTATGGTTCGAACTTAGAAAACGAAACAACAAGAATCTATAAGCGATCAGTTAGTGTAGTTTCAGGTGATAACGCTATGGGTATGCATTTGGTAAATGGAAAAAATACCAAAATGTTAACTTTTAGTATTGGGACTGAGAGTAATCTTAACTCAATTGATTTCTCATCTGATGGAAGCATGACAGACCTTTCTAATCTTTTGCCTCAAATGCTTAAGAATTTAGAAAACGACGAATATAGAGACGAGCACCAAACAGGAATGTTTAATCTTTTTGTAACACCTTTTAAGGCTGATACAACTAATACAGGATTAAATTTTAACTGTGCAGGTTCTGATACTATCAACATCTACCAGTTCGCAAACAACTAAATCTTCCCTATATATTTTTACTTTTTTTTAAGGGAATTTTTATAATCAAAACAAAAATAAAACAAAATGGGAAAAGGAATATACTTTAAGGTTCTGAAAGCGAGTGTTAGTAGTTCGAACTATGAGAAAGTTTTAACTTTTAAAATGCCGTCGCCATCTCCAATAAGAATTATAGATATTTCTTTTAGTCCCGACGCTGTTTTTTCTTCTACTGGTAAATTTGGACTTACTGTTGGCGGACAAACTAACGAAACAGAGGGGCAATCTTTACCATCTTCTTTAACTCTTCCAGTTGGGGATTTTAGAAATGAAGTGACATTGTCCGACGGTAAAAAGGTTAAGGGATTAGTTTTAAATCCGGGCGATACTATAGATATTTCCGCTTCTAACTCTTCGGGAACGGGAGTTTTGACTGCTGTTGTTACAGGGGAGATAGTTTAAATGTCAATTTTATCGACGGCTAGAGAGCATCCAATTCTTTCGAGTATTGCAGGAGGAGCAGTTCTTGCAGGTGGCGTTATGGGGGGAGTTATGTTAGCTCCAGGAATTACTGCAAGTTTAGGGATTGGTGCTGGTGTAAAATTTCTTCCGAAAATTTTAGGATTTACAAAAACAGGGTTAGGAAAATCTGTAATGTTTGGAGCTTCTACTGTTCCAATAAGTTACGGAATAGATAATCTCACTTCATCTATAGGTTTGAATAAATCCGAAAATACAGAGGGAAGAATAGCAGAAAATAATTCTAAGGTAAATCTATTAGGTGCTTACGGAAATGCTAGTCCTGAAGCCATTAACGCCGTTAATGATGGTAATTCTTTTGGGATTAAGAAGTTTATCTTAATCGGTGGCTTAATCATTATTGCAGGGATGGGTGTTTATTTTATTGGGAGTCAATATGGTAAAAAATAATTCTGGTTTATTTTTAGGAATTGCATTTTTGGGGGTTGCAGGAGTGGGAGCTTATTTTTATTTTAAAGAGCAGGGGATAGATGTTGTTAGATTCCTAAAAGATGGTTTCAATAGTGGAAATGCTCCTGCAAGTTTAAGCATTGGAACTAAAGAATTGCCGAGCGAAACTCACGACGAAATAATTATGCCTTCTAAAATAAATCCTTCTTCACCGTCGAATAATATAAATCCAAGTAGTTCTCCATCGTCTAGTTGGAAGTTTCCAGAAATCGTTAGCTCTGGATATTCAAGCCCAAATGGTTCTATAACAACTCAGACTTTACCCTCTGGAACTATAGCAAAAGTAGTTTCAAATAATGCAACAATTAAAAGCGTAATGTCAAGCCCAGTTGTTCAGGTTAAACAAAATGATGGAAGTTATGGAGCTCCTGTTTTCAAAGCTTCCGAAGTTTCTAAACCCTCTTCATCTATAACTTCAAAAGCAAAAAGTTTTTTTTCGAGGATTTTTTAAATGGGATTTAATGGTGGCGGTTCTGAAATTGCCGACGGCTCAATAAGTATTGCAAAATTAGCTTCTAATGTTTTAGACCCAATCTTTAGCCAACAAATAGAACAAGACCTAAACATTTTAATTAACTCGATTGCGGCGACTTCAAGCTTAGAAGATTATTCAGAAATGGTTGTAGATATTTTTAATTTTGCTGAAGGGGCGAGTGTTGCAGGGGGGACTATTGATATAGGAAACACAACTGCAATATTTAATACTGATAATTATGCTAATAGTTTGTCATCGATCGAAGACGCTCACGGAGTTTCTTTTGTTGGTTCTGATAGTGCTCAAACACATTTAGAAGGTTTTAAAATTCATACAAACGGAGCTTTAACTTTAACAAAAGTTACAAAATCAGCTACGGTAACAGCTGACACAGCCTATTTATATAATTCTTCCGTAGAGGAAATATCAAGTGCCTCTTTTGTTGGAAATGACGCAACATTTTCAGATGTATTAACAGCAGATACAGATTATTATATTTTAGTTAAAAATGCTAATGATAGTGCTTACACAAGACATTTTCATAATGCGGGAATATCTTACCCTTACAATGATACTAATATTAATTGGACTGGTGGTTATGCTGGTGCCGATACTTCAACGGAAGTTTATTGTATAGAGAATATAACAACAAGTGGAATACCAGCAAATACAATAATTCAAACAAATATGGAAACTTTGGCTTCTGCCCCTACAAAATATTATGTCTATGCTAAAAACAGCGTCGCAGGAAGTGGAGAAGCAAAAGCTCGATTGAGTTTTGATAATGGTTCTACTTGGGAAGATGACACAGATTTATTCACGATTCAATCTTATTCAGGCTCGGGAACTCAAATGATTGCTCAAATAAAATTAAATGGGACTGGGGCGGGAAATACTGCCGAAGCTTCAAATTATGGAGTGGTTGTGATATGAGAATAAAAAATCTGATTTCAAAAGAACAGCGAGGGAAAAACAAGCGTATAGAAGCAACCTTAGAGGTTTTAAAGAAAAGGTTGAATGTTAGTGAGGCTGAAATTAAAGCGGAGATGGGAAAGAAAAATGTTAAGTAAAGAAGAAAAAATATTTTGGAGAACAATTGGGATTAAAGCTTTTTGCACATGGGGATTTACTTTTTTTTCAACATTAACCGCGTTACAGCTTAGTGGAATTCAAAATTTAGGAGCTGTTTTTTATTCTTCATTTATTGGAGCAGGAGCATACTTTTTTTTGGAGCTTACAAAATATTATAAAATTCAACCTGATAAAAAAGTTATTTCTCCTTATCAAAAAAAATTATATAATTTTATAATTTAGAATCTAATGTGATATCGTGACCTGGAGCTGATATCATTTCATGATCTTCTTTTGATATCATTGTTCCTGGAACAGATGATATCTTTTTTTACGGCCACTTTGATATCACTTTAGATCAGAAGTGATATCTTTTTTGTCTGCAGATAAATTTGATATCTTTTCACGATCGTGTTTTGATATCATTATTGCAGGTCCAGGAACAATGATATCACTTTTTAGATCATGCAACGTGATATCATCTTGCAATAAATTTAATATCCACTATCCAATTCAACTTTAACCTTAAACTTCTTTTCAATTGCTTCTTTAACATTATAATAATCACTATATCCATTACTTTCTTTTTTAGGTTTTGATGCTCGAATGATTTGTGCCGCAATTTGAACGGCATGAATAATTGCCTGATTTTTCTTACTTCCCCATCTTTGACACTTTTTACATTCATCAATATCTTTCTCTAGGGATTCATCATATCTAAAGGGTGTTTGTTTTCTTTCCATTGTTTTTCCTCCTGTTTGATTTAATTAAGTTGTCTTCTATAAAATAATAAAATAATAAAAATAAATTGCGAAAAACCCTACTCAACTGCAGGTGCGGTTGATGGTTCTTCGACTTTCTTTTCTTCAAGAGCTTTAACTCTTGCTTCAAGTTCTTCAAACCTTTTTGTTATATCTTCTGTCATTTTTACCTCCATTAAATTTAATTATTATGAATAAAACGCTTTTGCGAATTCTGCTTTCCCAAATTTTTTTATAAATCTTTTATCTAAATCCTCTCGCTGTTTTACTTTCTCAACAATTTCTTCGCCCAATTTCTTTTTTTCAAAAATCATTTTTTCTTTTTTCCAACCTTTAAATTTTGGGTCATCTGAGAGATAAATTATAATTAATTCTTGCATTAATTTAGAAAGTTTATTGTTTCCATTTTCTTTAATATACATTTCTACAAGTATTCTTGCAGGACTTCCAACCCTGCCGAAATTAATTGTTTTTGTGTAATCTTTTTTTGGTTTTCCCATTTTTTTTGAGTTAGTAACTCGACTTAGTACTATTGAAAAATTAAGCCTAAACTTACGAACTTAATTTATTTATTTAAGAAGATATTATTTTTAATCAAATTTTTAATAAAACTTATTATTAGCGTCGCTATTGTAAGTTTGTTATTTGTAGTCTATTTGAATATCTAACCGCTAATTTCGATTAATATATTTTATCTTCTCAGCAAAATACTAACTCCAGTTACTAAGTCGATTTTTTTAGTTTCTGTGTTAATTATTAATTTTAGAAATCTTTGAAAAGGACTAAGTTCACAATAGAGTTTTTTCATTTTCATTCTAAAATTTTTTGTGGATTCATATATTTAAAATAAAAATATTTTTGACTTCCCTTAAAATTTTTAAATTTCTTCCAAAGCTCTAAAAATTTAGATTCAGGAATTTTAGCACAATATTTTTTATGATATTTTTCAGAATAATACCCTTTCCATACGATAAGTTTTTCTTCAAGACTCATTTTCTCAACTCCTGAATTCTTGCAAGAATTCTTCCCTCAACATCGGGCATTTTTGGATACCATTTTCTTTTATGAATCATGTAAACCGCGGCTTTGTCTAAACTTAATTTACTACCGATTTGAGAATAACTTAGTTTTTTCTTTCTAAGTTTAGAAATAGTCCCAAGGATTGTTTTTTTATGAGCCATTTTAACGGCATTAACGCTATCTCTTGCCACTTTCCAACACCTCTTTAATTAATTCCTCAGCATAGGGCAAACCTTCGTTAAAATCATCGTTAAAATTGAAATTCTTATAATAGATTCTATCGCCTTTGCTGTAAAATTTGAATTTTGGGTTTTGGGTTTGTTTTTTTGTTTCCATCTTTTTTTCGTAAGTTTTTTAAATCCGCATTATTAAGGTTCAATATGTTATTCTGTCCAAAGTGCGGAGCGATTCTAGTACAAAAAACAAAAAACGCAGGTTGTCCAAGATGCAATTATACTTCCAAAGAAAAAGCAGATATTAAAATAATAGAAAAAATAAACGAAAGAAAAGAAATCCCAATAATTTCAAAAAAAATAGACATTCACCCAATAGTAGATGAAGAATGTCCAAAATGTTCACATAAAAAAGCATATTTTTGGATGCAACAAACACGTTCTTCAGACGAGGCACCAACAAAATTCTTTAAGTGTATAAAATGCGAAGAAACTTGGAGAGATTATAGTTAAAAAAATTTATTAAAATTTCACAAAGCCTTATCACCAACTCGTTCTGAAGTTCCACATTTACCGCATTTTAAAAAAATCAAATTATCTTCATCAGAATAAAAAATACCGCAATCAATAACTTGTGCCTTATCATACCCACAATTTTTACATTTATGTTCATAAGTCGCAAAAACATTTTCCCCTTTAACAGCACCCTCGCCAATTTCTTCTTTTTCAGGTAATTTTTCATTTGAAGATAAAACCACTTTAGAATATTGAACAAAACCACAACTATGACAAACTGCTTTTTCTTTTCCCAAAATTAAAATCCCTTTGCACGTAGGACAAAATCTGATTACCATATTAAAAATGAATGGCCTCGACGGGATTTGAACCCGCGACACCCAGATTAAGAGTCTGATGCTCTGACCAGGCTGAGCTACGAAGCCATTTGTTGACTACGAAGACTGGTCAGACCAGGCCGAGGAATTACGCGAAGGACAAACCTTCTTGCCAATCCCGAGCGTGGTTCCGAGCAGAGCTACGAAGCCATTAACAATTCTATCTAAAAATAATTTAAAAAACCATTGATTTCAAAAAAATTTAATATTTCCCACTTCTCTAATTTCCAATCCCCATTTTTTGATTTATTTTTTGCCCTTAGTAAAAATCTTTGAAAAAAATTTTTCGGGGTACACCCTTGGGTGGAAGTTTAGACGAGGCACTTTGCTTCCGCCGTGTACTCAAGTACACAAGGAAGGAAATAACGAAGTATAAACCAAAAAGAAACAAAAAGCACACTTACCACTAAGTCAATTCAATCATTTTCAGGGGCAATGGTTTTCTTACTTAACTAAACTCTGGATATTCTCAATTGCATCAGCAACTTCTCGACCTTTCTTAGTTAGTTTTATCACCTTTATTCGCCCCTTTTTTTCAAACACAACTAACTTCAGTTCTTCCAAAGTCTGCAAAATTTTCACAGCATGGCTATAAGTGCAATCCACTTCTTTAGCCAAAAGACTACCATACCTCATCCGCGTACTCTTCTTCAAAGAAACCAACATCAGCGCTGGCTTTCTTCTAAAAAAGATATCAAAGTTGTCTTTCATTTAAATTTACTTCCTTGTAGGAATTTGAATGCATTGAAAAATTTTATTTTTGCCTTCATTTTATTTGTTTAGATATATATTTCAATCTATATATTCAGAAAAGAATTAACTTATAAATGTTTTGCAAAGTATATTTTACAATACTAGCTAATAGAAAAATACTTTTACTGGTTTATAGTAATAAAATTTGCAAAACTTTTTAACATACTATTATTTTAATCTATTATGAAAAAGAAAATAAAAATTCTTGCAATAGGGGATATTCACGGCGACACAGGCCTGGTAAAAAAATTAGCAAAAAAAGCAAAAGACGAAGAAATAGATTTGGTAATTCTTGCAGGAGATATAACTTTTTTTGAAAAATCAACAAAAAATTTAATTGGTCCTTTTATCAAAGCAAAAAAAGAAGTTTTACTAATTCCTGGAAACCACGAAACAATCGCAACAACAGATTTTCTAGCACAACTTTATCCAGGAACAACAAACATTCATGGTTACTCAATAAAAAAAGGTGACATAGGAATTTTCGGAGCAGGTTATGAACCAGTAACAGGACCCTTCTGGGTAAAAGACGAAACAATATTTGAAACACTTAAAAAAGGACACAAAGCAATAAAAGATTCAAAAAAGAAAATCATGGTAACTCATGCACATCACCACGGAAGCAAGGCAGAATTCTCAGGATTTCCTGGCTCAAAAGCAGTCAAAAAAGCAATTGATAAATTTCATCCAGATGTTTTAATTTCCGCACACATTCACGAAGCAGGAGGAGTCCAAGAACAAATTGGAAAAACAAAAGTAATTCATGTTGGAAGAAACCCTGCAATATTTGAGATTTAATTTTTCATTTAACGAAAAATAATAAAAACCCAAGTTCTTCTTAAAAGCAATGAAAAAACTAAAAAAAACAAAAGAAGAAAAATCTTCTGAAAATTATTTTCCAGTAGATGAAAGCAATTTAAGAAAAACAACAGAAAAATTAGAAAAAGGAAAACCTCAACAAGAAGAAATTTTAAAAAAATCAAGAGAGATTCCAATAAAAGAATCCCAACCCATTGAAGAAATATTAAAAAAATCAGTAGAAAAAACTTATTCTAAACCAACTAAAAAACAATTAGAAAAAATAGAAAATCCAAAAAGAAAAACAAGAAAAAAAAGAACTATAAAAAAAAGAATTTCAAAAAGAACAACAACAAAAGAAAAAAAATATATTCCTCCAAAAATAAAATTAAAAGATAAGGGCTATGAACTAATAATTACAGAAAAACCTCAAGCAGCTTCGAAAATTGCACAAGCACTTGGAAAACCTACACAAAAAAATCATCAAAAAGTTCCATATTATGAAATAGATAAAAATGGCAAAAAAATATATGTTGCATGTGCAGTAGGACATTTGTTCACATTAAAACAAAACATTCCTGGCTCACATATTCCAATTTTTGACATTAGTTGGGTTCCAAATTATTTAGCAAGAAAAAACGATTTCACTAAAAGATATTATGACACATTAGTCAAACTCGCAAAAAACGCAGGAAGTATAACTGTTGCAACTGATTTTGATATAGAAGGCGAGGTAATTGGAACAAATATTGTAAAATATATTTGCGGACAAAAAGATGCAAGCAGAATGAAATTCTCAACACTTACACCAGATGAATTAAATAAGGCCTATGAAAAAAAACTAAAACATCTTGAATGGGGCCAGGCCTCAGCAGGAGAAGCTCGTCATTATATTGACTGGTTTTATGGAATCAATCTTTCACGAGCATTAATGAACGCAATTAAAACAACAGGCACATTCAGAATAATGTCAATCGGACGAGTTCAAGGACCAGCATTAAATTTAATTGTAAAAAAAGAAAAAGAAATACAAGATTTTAAATCAGTTCCATATTGGCAAATTTTTATAACTGTGGAAGATAAAAAAAATAAACTTCAACTTAAACATAATAAAGATATTTTCAATGAAAAAGAATTAAAAAAATTTGAAAATCTTGTTGGAAAAACTGCAACCGCAAAAACAAAAAAATCAGAAACAATTCTTCCACCAAATCCCCCATTTAATTTAACAACACTGCAAACAGAGGCCTACAAATTCTACGGAATAACTCCTTCAAATACCCTCAAAGCAGCACAATCACTTTATTTAACTGGAGCAATCTCTTACCCCAGAACCTCTTCACAAAAATTACCTTCATCAATAGATTACAAAACAATTTTACAAAAACTTGCAAAAAAATACAAAGTTCAAAAACTAATCACAAAAGACAAACCAATAGAAGGTAAAAAAACAGACCCTGCACACCCTTCAATTTATCCAACAGGCAATGAAGGAATTTTTGCAGGTAACGAAGAAAAAATATACAACTTAATTGTAAAAAGATTTCTAGCTTTATTTTGTGATGATGCCATTATTGATAATAAAACAATTTCAGTAGAAGTTGAAATTAAAAACAAAGAGTTATCACAGCAAAAAGGACTGGGAGAGGGGCAAAAAAATTCATTATCAGAAACAGGGGAGAAAGTGATAACTCAAGAAAAGTTAATTTTTAATGCTAGAGGAATGTCAATAAGAAAAAAAGCATGGATGGAAATTTATCCTACAAAACAAAAAGAAAATGAAATTCCAGATATAGAGGGGGAAGTAAATATAATAGAAAAAAAAATAGAAAAAAAAGAAACACAACCTCCAAAAAGATATTCCCCTGCCTCTATAATCTCGCAGTTAGAAAAAAGAAATTTAGGAACAAAAGCAACACGCTCGTCAATTATTGAAACATTGTACGACAGAGGATATGTAAAAGATAAATCAGTCACAGCAACTCCGCTTGGAATATCACTAATAAATACATTAGAAAAACACTCTCCAATTATAATAGATGAAAAATTAACAAAAAATCTTGAAGAAAAAATGCAAGGAATTCTCAAGTCAAAAAAAGATTTAGAAAAAAAGAAACAAAATGTAATTGACACTGCAAAAAAAACAATTACAAAAATAGCAAAAGATTTTGAAAAACATGAAAAAGAAATAGGAAAAGAATTACTTAATGCAAATATTAAACAAAGAGAACAACAAAAAATTGAAAATAAATTAGTGCTGTGTCCAAAATGTAAAAAAGGAAATTTAGCAATAACTTACTCTAAAAAAACACGAAAACATTTTATTGCGTGTGACGCATATCCAAATTGCAAAACAACTTTCTCACTTCCTCCAGGCACAATCAAAAAAACAGAAAAACTTTGTGAAGAATGTGGTTTCCCAATGTTAATGAGTTTACGTTTTGGCAAACGCCCATGGTTTTTTTGTTTTAACTCTGAATGTCCAACAAACAAAAAAAGAATTGAAGAATACAGACAGAGGAAGGAGATGGAGAATGAATAATCTCGCATTCGCGTAATTTTTATTAAAGTGTAGAAAAAAACGACTTCTCGGGGACAAGGTAGGGAACAGAATGACTTTACTAATATTAATTTGTGAAGTGTCATAGGCAAGTGAACTTGAGAGCCAAAAGAAACTGCTCAGATATCTTTTATTATACAACTAATATCAACTTAGATTGATTCTTTAATTAAATTTAAATAGTTTTTATTTTATAATAAATTATGGGTTGGAAAGATTTTTTTAGATTCACATGGAAAAAATTCTGGATTACAGTTTTTTTGATTGGTGGTTATTTTTTGTCCATTTTTTTAACATTTGGTCTGATAGATGTTCCATTTCCCCCATCATTTTCTTTTGATCCAGGCTTTTTTTTGGTTTGGATTATAGTAATATTTAGGTGGGCACTTGACCCTTTAAGCATGGTTCTTGGGAATATTGATATTTCCTCATACATTCCATTACCTTATCACATAGCTAGGAGAATCATTTTGATAACCCGCATTATAATAAAATTAATTTATTACTATGTTTTATCATGTTTAATAAACTTTATTCTGGAAAAATACTGTTCTATCCAGTCATTATTCCACAACGATAAGTTAAATTGATTTTTCATAAAAAAAATTTATATAGTCCTTTTTTTGAATATTTTACAAAACCAAATTGAGTTACAATAATGAAATACTACGTGTAAAATATCCTTAATCTCCCCCAAACTTTGAAAATAAAAATCTACAAAAAATTATCTAAATAAACAAAACAAGAAGAAAATAAAAAAATAAAAAATTACTTTTTCTTCAATTTGGCCACGCCTGAACGAATTAATGATATAAATAGTGAAACTATTTATTTCTTCTTTCTCTTAACAGCTTTTTTTGCCTTTTTCTTTGTTGAAACTTTCTTCACACTGCATATTCTATTATTACTTTTACCAGAACCAATACTATTGAATAAAATCAAAACAGCGACAGCAACAATTATCCATTTTGAAGTAAACCAATTCAAAGTTACTTGCCAAAATGAAAAAACCAAAATAACTATTGCAAGAATAGCATTACAATGTTTATATTCACAATCCATCTTATCACCCATTTTTTTATTTAATTAATTATAAAAAAGTAAAGTGATTAATAAATCTATCCCTAAAACCACTCTACCAAATTTTTCTGCGTCTTAATTTGTTTTAACAATTTACTTTGTTGTAAAATATTTTCACAATCAAAATTATATTTAATTTTTGAAATTTGTTTAACACTCTCAATTAATTCTTCTCTAGAATCAAAAATTATTTTATTTTTCAAAGATTTTCTTACTGATTCTCTAACAACCCATTACATAAACGATATAAACACAAAAATCTTAGATAAATTATGAAAAAATATAAAGAAATACATATTTGGGAATTTCATCCAACACTAACATTTATTGGATTAAAAAAAGAATTTAGAATAAAATTCTTCAAAAATCTTAAAGAAATAAAAGGTTCTCGAAAAGGATTATTACATTCATTAAATAAATCATCAAAAAAATACGGAATAAAAAGAAAATATAATTCAGGGCATCTTTCATATTGGAAGATTGGAGAAAAAAAAGATAGAGGAAAAATAAAAAATATAAATATTCCTCTGTGGATATTAATTGAAGCATCAAAGATTATTTCAAAAGATAACTATAAAGAAGTTTTAAGAGACATAGAACAAAATATAGAATATTATACTGGAACTGGAAAATCCCATAATATAACTAATCCAAAATTACCTTTAAGCCTTACTCCAGAAATGATCTCAGTTATTTTTCATTTTGTGGGAGATGGACATATTGGAAGAAAAACAGTTGTATCATCATATAGGCAAATGAATAATATGGGTTTAAACAATTTTCTAAAAAAATTAAATAACATCTTTGGGGATTTTAATTACCCCATGAGAGAATATAAAAATGGAAGATTAAATATCCCAAAAATTATCACAGAATTTTATAAATATTACTTTAAACTTCCAAACACAAATACTTTTGAAGCATACATTCCAGAAAATATTAAAAAATTAAATAAACAATTTTTATTTGCGGGACTTATTTCCTTCATTGTTGACGAAGGACATGTTGGAGAAGTTATTACAATCTATGGAAAAAATAAAAGATTAATGAATGATATTAGAGAAATAGGCATAAAATGCAAATATATTTGCCACCCTCTTAGAGAAAAGTATGCCTATGGAAAATTTGATGTTTATAGATTTAGTATCTCTTCAAAAAGTTATAATAAATTTTATAAAGATATGTTAAAAATATCTGAAAAATTTCCCACTTGTACTCTAGCTCAAAAAACAGAAAGGTTCATCAAAAGAATTCATTAAGATTTTTTTGGGTATTTATCTTATCTAATAACTTACTTTTTGTGAGGATGCTCTCAATATCAAAATTAAATTTCTTTTTTGCAATAATTTCAGCAGAATTTAATAACTCTTCTTTTGAACCGAATTTTAGTTTTCTACCATTAATAGTTTTTCTGCAAGCTTCTCGACATACCCAAACACCTAATGAAGCCCAATACGACGGTGTCTCAATTCTAATAACTAAAACACTTGCTTGTTTTTTTATTGAATTCAAATATTCAACAATAGGCAACCGCGAAGCATAATATCCTCCAGCACAATTACTTGCATAAGTTTTTCTTCCAAAAAAATTTTCATAATCAGTTGATGCCTTGATTTGTTGAGAAGGATTCCAAGAACTTCCAGGAAGATATAACTCAAATAATTCAAAATTAAAAACATTTGGAAACAGCATAATCAAATAACAATTTCCCATAAACTCACCAAAAAATAATTCATAATTCTCAATCCATTTATATTCTTTAACTCTTTCTAAAATTTTCTTACAAAGAATATCATCAGTCGCAGTAATACTCCATCTCGTCGGCACAAACCGCTTGTCCTTTTTCAAACCCAAAACACCAACACTCAAAATTTTACTCAAAGCATACTCATCAAAATTATTTTTATACAAATATTCAATTCCCTCTTTTGATTTAATTTCATCATTCATAACTCTATCAACTTTTTTATGAACCTTAACATTACTAGTAATCCTTGCCCCTTTCAAGGGCGCACTCATTCCCTGATGCATTAAAACTTTATCTTTTCTTTTATCAAAATTCAATTTTCTTTTCAACTCAATTTCAACATCCACTGGCTTAGAAGCAATCGCAATTTCCTGAGCAATACCAACAAATCTTTTACTAAACCGAGAATCACTAACCTTAGATTGAAAACGAGAATTAAGAAGATTATCTCTTAACTTAATAACATCAGAAATACCAAAATCATTCTTTGCCCAATATTTCGCATCGTCATAAATCCACGCATTATCAATATTATCCAAAGGCGACAAAATCCCAACATTTACCAAAGGATACTTCAACTTTGAACCAATAAAAACACTCGGTGGAGAAATACTATCAATCTTAGAAATCTTTTTCAAATTATTATACTTAAAATTTATTTTACTGATTTTATTAATTACTTCAAATTTTATATTATCCATAAAAGAAAAATATTAAAGAAGTTTAAATTAATTTATAGAATAAAGTATAGAAATTTTGCAAAAAAAATAAATGTCAAAGTAAAAATTTTGCAAAAAAAATAATTAATCTTTTTCCAATAAATACCTCTTCTTAATATATTTTACAAAAGGTTTTTCATCTTTCTCTATTTGATAATAATCTAAAACATTATAATAATTTTCTAAATCCCTTATCGGAATATCAATCATAGGATAACCTTTTTTCCATAAAATCCAATTCATTAAAAGTCGAGAAAGTCGCGAATTTCCATCTACAAAAATCTGTATTGAAATTAATTTTAAATGAACTAAAGCAGCAAGTTCCAAAGGATGCAATTTTCTAGAATTTTCTTTATACCAAATAAAAAAGTTTTTTATTTCCTTTTCAAGATTCTCCCATTTTGAAGGAATATAAGTTGTTCCTGCAATTTTTACATTTCTTTTTAATTCATTTCTTAATTTTCCTACAATTTCATCATTTACCCCATTCATTAAAATTCTATGCAACTTTTTTATAAAATTCAAATTAAAAATCCCATTATATTTTGTAATCATAATAAAACCCTTTTCATGATTTTCTAATTCCTTGGCTATACGCAAACTCTTAAACTCTTTAGGAATTATTCCTTCCTGTAAAATTAAAAATGTCTGGCGAAGCGTAACATCTATCCCTGAAAGCTTAGAACTATCATAAGTATATCTTATCATAAATTCATTCAGTTTTTTATCTTTCTCAATCTTACTTAATCTTCTTAATTCTCTTGTATATTCTAACTTTTTCTTTTCAATTTTTTCCAAATCTTCTTGTGAAAAATACTTAGTTCCCTTATGCTTAATCTCCTCTAAAAATTTCTTTTTCATCTTATCAAGCTCTGCCTTTTTAGGAAGAAATTTCCCAATGTATTTTTGCTTTTGTTTTACATTCTCTCCTTCTCTAAAAGAATGAATCAAAATCCAATATCCTTTTCCTGCAACTTTAATTTTTCTAAGTGATACCATAATATAATTATACACTACATATTATTTAAATGTTACGTTTATACACTACATTTTTACAAAAAAAATAAAAATTATTTAAGACCTTCTGATTTGTAATAAAAAAAGTATGCTATTAAACTTGAGATAATTATTATTGGGATTGTGGCAAAAATCAAGAAGCATCCCATATCCCCACCATTTCTGCAAAGATAAATAAAATAAATAGTAATTAATAAAGGAGATAAAGCAATAAAAATAAAACTAAAAAATAATAAAAAATATATTTTATGTATTTTTCTCCTACTTATTCTATAAAAAACATAAAATAAAGGTAAAAAAAATATAATACTTAAAATTTTCATATAAGTATACATCCCAAAATAAATAGATGTTAAAAACGTTAATATTAAAGGAAGAATTCCCATTCCAAATTTATTCAAAATTCTAAAAGGATCAAAAATTATATTAATTATTATAAAAGTAGACAACGCTAAAAAAAACCAATAAAAATATTTTTTATCTTCCTCTGCAATATTCAAAATTTCAAATAAGTTTTTCATAATTTAATTAATAAAAATTAGTTTAAATATTTTTATAATCGAAATTTTGCAAAAAAAATATAGTTGGAAAAGGAAATTGAAAGAAGAAAAAACAGCCACACAATTTAACAAACAATTATGCGACTATTTTTCAAGAAAGATTAATTAAAATATTAAAAACAAATTAGAGAAATTTATTGTTCCTATCTAACACAGCGGACATAAAAATACATCTCCTTGCCCCACCCAATTGGACCTGCTACACCATTTTCAAAATCCACCCTATATGCATAACTTGTAAGAATGTGTGAAGTAGATGACCAATATGGCTCTGAAACATAAGAATTTAATTGATTCCTTTTACCATAAAGATCAGATAATTCATTTATGTTTGGTAATCTCCAATCAATATAATCTGATAGATTAAGAATCTCGCAATAACTAACTGCATCATACCAATCATGTTCAACTACATAACCATTATCCTGCCACATTAATCCAGTAGAAGGATCATAAGTTGTGTCTGTAGAGAGATTTGCAGTTATACTAACAGTATCTACTTCGCTATCCAGTTCCCCATCATTTACAACAAGCTGAATAACATAAATCCCTCCAACATCTGCTGTAAAATTAGGATTAACAGAAGTTGAATTTAAAAAAATGGCTAAACTCCCACTTGGTTTTGAGATGATTGACCAACTATAAGTTAAATTAGCGCCATTACTCCCACTACCATCTAAAGTTACAGTTGAACCTATTGTAACATTTTGATCAAAACCCGCATTAGCAATAGGAGAGTTATTAGAATTTATTTCATCTAACCAATCTTTCGCCAACTGAAAACTATCATGATTAACTGAATACACCTCAACTTCTGTAGGAGTTTTCAAAGGCAAATTCCATCTAGAATGCTTATACCCTCGTCCGCTCGTATCCAAAACCACCTCTGTTATTATCGCCCCATAATCACTATTTTTATCTAATAAAAGAGGAGTTGTTTCTGAAGTTGTAAAACTTGGATGAGCCCGTTGACCCGCATAAGAAATTAATCCATCTCCATTCCTAACATTCCCATCTTCATCAACAATTAGCCCTATAACAATTTTTGCAAGAAAATTATTAATTAAAGGATAACTATCCAAATCTGATAAATCCGCAATGACTTTCCCGTAATCAGAATTAACTCCCAACAAAGACTTAATTGATCCAAATATAACATCCTCTCCCATTTGATAACAAGAAATCTGACGGCAAAAATTACTAAAAAATTCACTTAACATACCATCCTGTCCTTGCGGAAAATTCACCCCATGCATTTCTTTCTCTGAATCAAAAATTCCAGAATGAGGGGTTCCGAATGTTATTGCCGACGCAATATAACTTGTTCCGTCTGTTATTTCATACAACTTCTGAAGCACAATACGGGCAAGAATTCCTCCAAATGAATGTGCAATGATGTGAACTTTTTTATCTGTTTTTTCTTGTATCATTTGAAGTGCAGAAACCAAATCTTCAGCCACGTCTTGAAATCTCGCATTAGTTCTCCACTTAAATTCAAATGAAATATATTCCCCATTTTCCTCCAAAAGCTTTGGAAACAAATTCCACGTATCTTCGCCACCACCTATTTCATCCCCTTGTGTAAACCCATGAATAAACAAAACAGGCTGTTTTTCAGATAAGGAAACATCATCAATTGAAACTGAACCAAGAAGCACAGCCCCGGTTTTCTCTTTAATACAAAGTAAT
>JAUVHP010000096.1 GCA_030593225.1 archaeon | reverse complement strand
ATTTTTTTGCCTTTTCTGTTTTCATAACACTGAAGCTCCTTTATGTTTTTATTTGTAATTGTCATAAAGTACATTCAGTGTCTCATAAATTCAAGAGGGGGGTACGCTTTTATAGCAAAGCCAGCCTTTAGCAATTAGCCTTTAGCTTTGTTTTTTAGCAGTTAGCTTTTAGCAGTTAGCCTTTAGCTAAGAGCTAACCGCTAATAGCGTTTTTACAAATCTTCACATCGGTAAATAAGCTGAAACTATACCTCGGAAGGTTATAAATTGCGTTTTTTTCGGTGAGCAATGAGCATCGAGAGCAAGGCGCGAAGGAGCGAAATAACAAGCTATTTCAAACCTGAGTAACACAGCTATTGATGTTCAGGGCCAGCGAAAAATCGCAAGTTGTGGCCTTTCGAGGTATATTGCCGGCATTAAAAAAAATACTTTTCGGACAGGCACTAAATATGAGGAAAGAAGACGAATACAGCAATTATTCCTGATGAAGATAGATGGTTCTGCAAGAGGCTCTAAGTATTAGTGGTTTATTCTCGGACTTTTTCGTCTGCTCCTGCCATTACGCCTGTCTATGCCGTTTCTTCTCTCCGGGAAGTGCATTGTATAAAAAAACTGCCGGCGATCAAGTAAAAAACGTCTGCCCCCATTGTCTCTAAATTTTAACTTTTCAAGATAATCTTTCATATCGAATTAACTATTGAGATAGGGCTGACATTTCACGGGTTCAGGTTTCACTGAAAATCTAAACCTGTGAATGCTTACCATTTAACCTAATTTGCGCTTTAGAGTTGAGGGCGGTTCTAAATTAAGATCCTCTATTTTATATAATAAAGTCTTATAACTAATTTTTAATATCTTGCATGCCTTAGTACGGTTCCATCCTGTTTTGCCAAGTACATAAGAAATTACTTCTTTCTCAATTCTGTCTAAAGCTTTTTTCTTTATTATTTTAAGTGACAACGATTCAAGACCTTTTGTTTCTAAACCGCCAGGATCTAAAAAATCTGAAACAATTGAGGATTCATCTAATTGTTTTACAGCTAAATTTGTCGGCAGGCTGCTACTATTAAGCTCATTAACAACCTCTTCCCAATCCTTTAATACAATTACTCTTTTAAGCACATTCTGAAGCTCTCTAACATTTCCCGGCCAATGATATGCTAATAAACTATCCATGATTTTTTTACTGGGTTTTAAAAGCGCATTAGTATTAAAATGGTTAGAATATTTTTGTATGTAGTATTCAATTAAAGGAGAAATATCTTCAGGTCTGTTGCGAAGAGGAGTAATATAAAATTTAATAATGTTTAGCCTGTAATATAAATCCTCTCTGAATTTGCCATTTTTAAGATCTTGTTCTAAATTATGATTTGTTGCCGCTATAACCCAGGCATTGGTTTTTATATCTTTTTCTGATCCAAGAGGAGAAAACTCACCACTTTGAAGAACATGAAGAAGTTTGGACTGAAGAGAAATAGACATATCGCCAATTTCGTCTAAAAATAATACGCCCTTATGGGCAAGCCTGAATTTGCCTCTTTTTCTTTGATCCGCCCCTGTAAAAGCACCCCGTTCGTATCCAAAAAGTTCACTTTCAAGCAATCCCTCGGGTAATGCTGCACAATTGACTTTTATAAATGGTTTATCTTTTCTGGGAGAACTAAAATAGAGATTTTGCGCTATAACTTCTTTGCCGACACCACTTTCTCCGGATATTACAACATTTAATGCAGTATCGGAAACATGCTTAATCAGCTCCCTTATACTTTCAATTGTTTGACTGACGCCAATTATAGGTGGGGGTATGTTCATTTATATTTATTACCTAAATTCTGCGAATGTCGAGTTTGCCACAGCCGCAAGGCACAGGGCGTGAAGCCGTGGTATTTTGGAACAAATATCATTAACCGAGACCTTTGAAAAATGTTCAATTTTGTTCAAGTTCAAGGAAGGCGAAAATTTTAAATGCAGGATCTTGTTATTGTTTATGCAGGTTTTAGGTATCATTATTATTATTTTTAGAGAGTAGATTGGAAATTAAATTATCAAGCTCAGAGAGTTCAAATGGTTTTTTTAACACCAAATCTGCTTGTGACTCCGTGGCTAATGCCTCAGGGTGTTCACCCCAGCCGGTTATAGCAATAATGGGAATTTCAGGACGTTTTTGCTTAACTATTGATATGACACCAACTCCAGTTATGTACGGCATAATAAGATCTGTAATAATAAGATCAAAATCTTTATCTTCAGACTCGAATAATTTCATCGCTTCCAGACCGTTAGAGGCTGTAATAACAGTATACTTTTTTTTCCTTAAAAATTCACTTAATACAGCCAGGATGTTTTTATCGTCGTCAATTATTAATAATTTATATTTTTTCTTCATTTTAGATTTTAACCCGTATTTTTCATGAACAACTCTATCCCTGACACCTAATTTTTAAATTATCTTATTAAATAAAATTTGGCAAGTATATTTTCAAAAATGTGTATTTTTTTTCACAACAGCAAGGAAAATATTTACATAGATATATGAAAAACATTTCCTATTTATTTAAAATAATATAAAAAATAAAGTAAGTCAAAAAGAGTTTTAAAAAAAATCCGATATGAATTTTGCTTATTATTGGAATT
>JAUVHP010000040.1 GCA_030593225.1 archaeon | reverse complement strand
GAAAAGGGCAAGTTCTTTCAATAGGAGAGAAAGTTAGTTTGATGGATTTAGAAAACTTTGAAACAATTGAAGTTGCATGCCCAGATGAAATAAAACAAGAGCTTACAGAAAATTCTAATGTAGAATACTGGGATGTTGAAGGACAAGAAATAATCAAAAGAAAACTTTAATAGAGAGGAAATTATAATGGCAAAAATAATAGAAGCATCAAACAGACTTTTTAAGAATGTTTTTGTTTGTAAAAAATGTCAAACAAAAAGAAAAGCAAAGATGCAACAAATTCTAACAGAGAAAGTTAAATGTCGAAAGTGTGGGAAAAAAGCGTTTCGACCTTTGAAGAAAAAATAATTCTTCTAAAGATTTATAAGTTCAATTTGTTATTAGATTAAGGTGATAAAATGAGTTTTATAATTTATGATTTAACATTGTTGGCATTTTTTGCAATTTTTATTGCAATATTTTTGTATATTAATAAAAAGAATTTGAAAAAAGAAGGTTTATTATTTTTGTATAAGGCAGGTTGGGGAATTAAATTAATTGATAAAATTGGAACAAAGTATCAAAGGTTTCTGCGATTTTTAAGTTATGTTTCTATTGGCATTGGATATATTTTAATGGCGACTATGATTTATCTTTTTGGAAGAATTATTTATATTTATATTACTATGCCTGCAATTGTAAAGGCAATAAAAGTTCCTCCGATTATGCCTCTAATTCCATATGTTGACAAATTTATTCCTGGATTGCCTGAGTTTTATTTTACTTATTGGATTGTTATACTTGCGATTATTGCTATAACGCACGAATTTGCTCATGGTATTTTTGCTGCAGCTAATGGAGTTAAAATAAAATCAACAGGTTTTGGATTTTTTCCATTTTTCTTACCAGTATTTTTAGCAGCGTTTGTTGAACTTGATGAAAAAAAGATGGAGAAAAAAAGTAAATTTTCTCAAATGGCAGTTTTATCAGCTGGAACTTTTGCAAATGTTTTAACTGCAATATTTTTCTTTGGGGTTTTAATTTTATTTTTCTCTTTAATGTTTACTCCTGCAGGGGTTGTGTTTAATAGTTATGCAACTGCGATTGTTCCTATTTCAAATATTGATTCTATTGACGGGGTTAATTTAGAAAATTATAATTATGAGGAAGTTTTGAGGTTAATTAATTTAGAAGGATTTAGTGATATTAAAGTTGGTGAGGAAAATTATTTGGGGATGAAAGGATTTTCATTGGACAAAAAATTAGTTTATTTATATTATGACACCCCAGCGATTAGAGAAAAATTAAGAGGAGCAATTTTTGAAGTTAATGGCAATAAGGTAGTTAAGATAGAAGAGCTAAAGAATGAGTTGGCAAAGTATTCTGCTGGAGAGGAAATTGTAATTAAGACAAAAGGTGAAGAAATTTTAGAGTATGAAATTGTTTTAGGAGAGAATCCTTATTCGAAATCAGGGTGGTTGGGAATAGAATTTATAGAACCTACAAGGAGTGGAGTTATTGGAAAAATTTATAGTTGGGTAGGGTCGTTTAAAGAAACGCACACATATTATGAGCCGAAATTTGATGGTTGGAGTGATTTTGTTTATAATTTATTATGGTGGCTTGTTTTGATTAGTTTAAGTGTTGCTTTAGTAAATATGCTTCCTGTTGGAATTTTCGATGGGGGAAGATTCTTTTATTTAACAGTTCTTGGGATAACAAAAAGTAGAAAAATTGCTGAGAAAAGTTTTGCGGCTGTAACTTATATGTTCTTGTTATTATTGGCGTTGGTTATGGTTGCATGGGCTTGGAATATTTTCTTTTAAACTGATTTTGTTTTCTTTTTGATTTATCCTTTGTTATTTCCTTCCTTACATGGAGAACTATGCTACCGAAGAAAAGTACCTCGCCTAAATACACACCACCATTGGCGTACCCCGAAACATTTTCTACGAAAATGTTTACTAGGGGCAAAAATCTAAACAAAATTAGGGAAGAGAAAAAAATAATGAAAGAAAGAAGCATGGCTGAAAAATAATAAATTTTTTGTATATAAAAATAAAATAAATAACCAAAGTTTTATATTCTGATTTTTTTCTTTATTTTTATGATACCTGAAAATGTTAAAAAGATTTTGAAAAAACAGCATTATGAAATTGTTGGAAAACATTCTGGTGTGCAGATTTGTCGTTGGACTAAAAAAAGTTTGAGAGATGAAGGAGTTTGTTATAAGGAAAAATTTTATGGAATTAAATCGCACTTGTGTTGCCAAATGAGTTGTGCAATTATGTGGTGTCCGAATAAATGTTGTCATTGTTGGCGAGCTATTGAATTAAATTTGGGCGATAAAATAAATGAAGAGGATTCTCCTAAAGAAATTATTGACAATTGTATTCTTGCTCAGAGAAAATTATTGAAAGGATTTAATGTTGATGTTAATAGTAAGAAAGAGCAATTGTCGAAGGCGAATCAGGAAAAGTATCAAGAAGCACAAGAGCCAATGCAGTTTGCGATTTCATTATCAGGTGAGCCGACTATTTATTCTCGGATTGGTGAATTGATTGAAGAGTTGACGCGAAGAGGGAAAACTTCGTTTTTAGTTACTAATGGTTTGTATCCTGAAAAGATTAAAGAGTTGGCGAAGAAAAATCAACTGCCGACTCAACTTTATGTTTCTGTGAATACTTCGAATGAAAAGTTGTATAATAAGTTTCACAGAAGTTCTGTTAAAAACGCGTGGGAGAAATTAAATGAGACCTTGGAGATAATAGGTAAGTTAAAGGGGAAAACTAGGACGGTGTTTAGGATGAATTTAGTGAGGGATTTGAATATGGGGGATGAACATGTTGAAGAATATGCTGAGATGATTAAAAAGGCGAATCCTTCTTTTTTGGAGATTAAGGGATTTATGTCAGTAGGTTTTGCTAGAGAAAGATTGGGTTATGACAGAATGCCTACTTATGAGGAGATGGAAAAGTTTATTGAAAAGTTAGCTAAAGAAAGTGGATTAAAAATTTTGGATTCGCACGAGAGAAGTCGGGCTTGGGTTTTGGGAGAGAGCAAGAGGGAGTTGAAGATTAGAGAGATTTAAAAATATGATAAACAATAATTCATTATGACAACAACTATTCAAATAAGTAGTGAATTAAGAGATATGCTTGTGGCAAGAAAATTGTATCCAGAAGAAACTTTTGAAAAAGTTATTTTTGATTTGGTTGAAGACGCAGTGGAACTTTCTGAAGATACTAAAATGAATATTACAAGATACGAAGAGGAAATTGGAAAGAACAGAACAAATAATTTTAAATCTCTTGAACAAATTAAAAAAGAACTTGAACAATGATGTATTCTATTCTTTTCAACAAAAAAGCATAACATCAACTTAATAAGATAGAGAAAAATATTCAAAAAAGAATTCTTACTCATTTGGAAAGGATAAAAATTAATCCACATCATTTTACAAAAAAACTTACTGGAAATAAATATTATTCATTAAGAGTTGGTAATTATAGACTTATTTTAGATATTAGAAATAATGAATTGGTAATTGTTATTATTGAAGTTGGACATAGAAAAAATATTTATGGGAAATAAAAAAGTCGGGCTTGGGTTTTGGGGAAAGATGAGAGGGAGTTGAGGATTAAAACGTTTGATTTGTCATCCACTTAACTAAAATTATAATCCCTAAAATAGAATTTAAATAAATCATAAATATTGTTAAAAGATTAAGTGCCCCTGTAATTTGCATTATTGCAAAAAAAGAATTGATTACAAGCCCCCCAAGTATTCCTGCAAAAGTTCCTAGTAAAATACCTGCAAATAGAATTTTTTTGTCTTCATTTTTCATTCTCTACAAATCAATAACACCTTCTTTTGTTAGTGCAGCAAATCTTACTCCAACTGGAAGATTAATCAGGGCAGAAACTAAAGCCATATGTTCTTTTCCGTCGCCAGATGCTATTGAAAGTGCGACTTCCATTCCTTGAAATTTTCCTTTAAGTTTAGTAGAAAGTTCATCTCTAAGTTCTTTTATTTTTTTATCTAAATCAATATTAATAAATTCAAATTCTTTTTCGTGTTTGAAATCTTTTGCAAAGTCGCTTCCAATAAGAATTATTTTGTCCCATTCTCCGTATTTCATTAATCCTGAGACCTGTGTCCAAGTTCCTTTTCCAGAAGAAAGTAATGCTACTAATTCCATGTGTGAAAAAAATTAATTCTGTATTTAAGTATTGTTGTAAAAAACAATAATCAATATAAAGAGATTTTACATTAAATAAATATGGGAATATTTGGAAAAAGAAATTATCCTGTATTTAATATTCTTCTTCAATTAGATTCAAGAGGAGAAATCCATAAAAAATTTGATTATGAAAGAATGGATAATATTGGAAAGTATATAGGAATTTTTAATGCATTAGATTCAGGTAAACTGGTGAGAGGAATAAAATATGGTCTTCATACCTTTGAAGGAGAAATAAGTAGAGAAGAAATTGGACCAAGAGCATCAATTACACATGCACATTTAAAACCTCATATGAGGATAGAAGAAATTCATGTAATGGGAAATTCTGCTTATGTTAAAAATCGAAGTGGACTAGGTCCATTATATACAATTAAGGGACTTTATCGTGAAAAATATCCAAAAACAGACAAAGAAAAAATAGAGTTAATTGCTGAAGAACTAGAAGAGAAAACATTTTTTGACTCAAAGAAGTCTTTAGATAATTCTATTGCTAAATATGATAAAACTAAATTAAAAATTCTTGAAAATCAATATAAGAGAAGAATTTCTAATCAATAAAATTTATAAACTGAAAAATTCTTAAATTTCTAAGTCGTTTGAACCATATCGGCACAAAATATGTTCTATGTTTGTGGCGCGTTATATGGGAGATTTAATTTGAATATGGAAATACAAGAACAATTAAAAAACGCATTAGTTGAATTGCGAAAAAGTAGAGTAGGAAAACTAAAGTTTTCCTTCACGAGCCATCCGGAGGAAAATTAAAATGGCGGAATTTGAAGAACAATTAAAAAATGCTCTAACAGAACTCCGGAAAGCTAAGGAAAGAAAATTTGACCAAACATTGGACTTAATTATTAATCTGCAAAAATTTAATGTTAAAAAAAATACTGTGAATATTTTTGTGTCTGTGCCGTATAAAATTAAGGAAAAAAAGATTTGTGCTTTTTTAGAAGTTAAACGCAAAGATATTGATACAATTACTGCAGAGCAATTTAAGAAATATAAAGATAAAAAAGAATTGAAAAAGTTAGTTAAGAAATATGATTTTTTTATTGCTCAAGCGAGTTTAATGCCAAAAGTTGCGACAACATTTGGTAGGGCTTTGGGTCCTGCAGGAAAAATGCCGTCGCCACAAATGGGAATTATTATGAATGCTGACGACAAAATCATTGAAGAGCTTAAAGGCAAGATTAACAATAGTATAAAAATTAGAACAAAAGAGGCGAGTATTAAACTTCCAATTGGAAAACAAAGTATGAAAGATGAAGAATTAATTGAAAATGTTTTGATTGTTTATAACAGAATTCTAAAAGAACTTCCTCGAGAAAAAGAGAATATTAAAAATGTTGAATTGAAATTCACTATGACTAAACCGGAGAAAATATTGGTAAGGTAAAATGAAAGCAAAATTAAAAATTTTCCATGCATTCGCTAACGCAGAGGTTATCAAATGAAACAAGTAGTTGAGCAAATTCCAGAAAGAAAAATTAATGCTGTAAAAGAATTGTCTGAATTAATTAAAAATAAAAATACAATTTTGATTGCCTCAATTAAAAATCTCCCAGCTTCGCAGTTTCAAGAAATTAGTAAAAAACTTAGAGGAAAGGCAATTGTTAAAGTTCCGAAGAAAAATTTAATATTTAGGGCAATTGATGAATCAGGCAATAAAGAAGCTGAAAAAATTAAAGAGCAAATTAATGATAGTGTTGCTGTTTTGTTTTCTGACTTAGATAGTTTTGATTTAGCTGGAGAATTATTAAAAAGTAAAACACCTGCAAAAGCAAAGGCAGGGCAAGAAGCTCCTTTTGATGTTGGGGTTGAGGCAGGTCCAACTGATTTAGTTCCTGGTCCAGCAATTAGTGAACTTGGTGCTTTGGGAATTCAAATTCAAATTGAAGGTGGAAAAATTAATATTAAAGAAGCAAAAATTATTGCAAAAGAAGGTAGTAAAATTTCTCAAGGAACATCAGATATTATGGCTAAATTAGATATTAAACCATTTTCAATTGGGTTTATTCCTTTGGCTGGTTTTGATACAAAGACTGGAATATTATATTTAGAAATTAAAATAGATAAAGAAGAAATTATTGAAGAACTGAAAACAGCTTATGGTAAGGCATTGCCTTTTGCTATGGAAATTGGTTATGTGTGTGTTGATACTGCGAAGTTAATGGTGCAAAAAGCAGGTTCGCAAGAAAAAAGATTAATTCGTGTTATTAGTGGAGAGGCAGAAGAAGTTGTTGAAGAGAAAGTTGAGGAAACTCCAAAAGAAGAAACTAAAAAGGAGGAGCCAAAAGTAGATGCGGCAGCAGGACTTGGGGCTTTATTCGGATAATGAAAACTAATATTCAAACTCACTCTAATGTGGGAGGAAATAAATAATGGAATACATATATGCGGCATTATTGCTACACAAACTTGGAAAAGAAGTTAGTGAAGAAAACGTAAAAAGTGTTGTTGCAGCTACTGGCTCTGAAGTTGATGATTCGAAAATCAAATCTTTGATTGCTAGTTTGAAGGACGTGGATATTGAGAATGAATTAGCTAATGCTAGTTTGGTTTCAAGTGCTCCTACGAGTTCTGCACCTAAGGAAGAAAAGAAAGAAGAAAAACCTAAGGAAGAAAAGAAAGAAGCTGCCGCAGAAGGACTGTCTGCTCTATTTGGATAAATTTAATTTTATTTAAATTCAAATATCAGGCAGCCCAAGACTTTTTTAGTTTGAACGCTAACTAATATATTACAAAATGAACTTTGCAAAATTTTACAAATATTCAGCATTATTATTTTTTTTATCAATTCTTTTTTTACCTATTAATTCAGATTTATGGCTGCCTTTAGGATTTGTTGGAATGATTTCTGGGGTTTTGTGGATTAGTAAAATAATTTGAACCAAAATTTTATAAACCATAGAGTCCTATAGTATTCTATGATAACAACTATTCAATTAGATAGTGATATTAAAACAAAATTAGATTCATTGAAAATTCACCACAGAGAAACTTATAATGATTTAATTTGCAGATTAATCGCCAATTGTTCTTTGGGGGGCACAGAGAAAGAAAGTTTAATTGAAACTCTTGAAGTTCTTTCAGACCCTGAAGCAATGAGAAATATTGCAGATTCGCTAGAAAAAATTAATGATTCTTCTAATTGGGTTTCTTTGGATGATATAGAAAAAGAAAGAGGCTTTTAGAATGTACAAAATCATTTTGGAAAAACTTCCAAAAAAATTTCTTGATAAATTAGATGATTTTAATGCAAAAAACATAATAAAAAAGCTAAGAGAATTAGAGAAAAATCCAAAATTAGGAAAACCCTTGATTGGCAATCTTTCTGGTTTATGGAAATTAAGAATTGGTAAATATAGAGTAATCTATAAAATTGTTGAGGATAAACTTTTAATTTTTATTTTAGATATTGGGCATCGAAAGAATATTTATAAGTAGTACCAAAATTTTTATAAGATTATTTAGAAGAATTTATTATCCAGAAGAAACTCTCATTTTCTCGGCTTGTTTGATTCTTGCGATTAAATCATTTCTCTTTTGTTCTATTTCTTTCCAATCCTTACACTCCAACATAAGAATATCTTTTGCATATTTATATATCTCTTCTTGATTTGAATTTAGATGTTCCTGCCCGCAATTCACACATTCCACCCATTTATCTAAGTGATCATATGCAAAAATTAAAGGAGTCAAATCAACAGGACAAACAATACCAATTATTTGTTCAACAATATTATTATAAGAATTTAATTCGTAATTTTTTTCTTTACCAGTTTTCCAATCAACATATTCAAGAATTTCTTTACTCATAAAAATTATAAGTTTTAAATGTTTTTAAGAATTTATATAATTTGAACCAAAATTTTTATTAACTTGTCAAAAATTCATTAAAATATAAATTTTCACACTCGCTTCTGCAAAGTAATGCTCGTCCATTGGGGGTTACTTTTGAAAAATATTTATATAGCCTGTTTTCAAAAGTAACTTATGTCCTGGTCTTTATATGAAGGTAATAAATTTCTTGAACCAAAAGTTTTCTCTAATGGAAAATCCCAAAAAGATATTGTAAATGAAGTTTTGGATTTAATTAAAAAGGAACATAAAGTTATTTTTATTCATGGAATTTGCGGAACAGGAAAATCTGTAATTGCATTAAACATTGCAAGAAAATTAGGTAAGACTTCAATTGTAGTTCCTGGCAAAAATCTTCAAACACAATATAAACGAGATTATGAAGGAAATAAATATTTGTTGAAGGATTCAATTTTACAGGATATTGATACCTCTGCTTTTCCTGAGCTTTCAAAATTGGCTAGTGAAAAAGAAAAACTAAAAATAAGTGTAATAACTGGAAGAAGAAATCACAAGTGTAAATTTTTAGAGGATAATAAAAATGCGATTCCTCAAGTTATAAAAGAAGTTAATTCAAAATTGCATGATATTTTTGCAGTAAAAAGAGAAGAGATAATGAATACAATTGGCAAAGATGTTTCTGCAGACAATATTCATATTCCATGCAAAATAGAAATTAAAGAAAAAAATTGGCAGAGAATTAGAAAATATTTGCAAGAAAATAAGGATGTAAATTCAAAAGATTTTTCTGAGATTAAAGATGTGAAAAGAGTTTCAGTCGCAGGGGTTTGTCCTTATTGGTGTCCTGTTATTCCGGATAAATATGAACTTGGTGGAAAAAGTTTTGCTAGTGCTAAACAAAAAAAATATCTTGGATTAAAAAATACAAATTTTATTTTATATAAAAGAAGACCAGGCTGTGCTTTTTATGAGCAATTTAATTCTTTTATTGATTCTGATGTTATTGTTTTTAATTCTATGAAATATAAACTTGAATCTTTGCTTAATAGAAAACCTTCTACAGAAGTTGAAATTATTGACGAGTGCGATGAGTTCTTAGATAGTTTTTCTAATCAAAGAAATATTAATTTGGATAGATTGCAAAATGCTTTGATTTATGCTATTGGAGAAAGTGAAGCTGATTCAAAAGTTATTGAAGAAATTGCTTTAATTGTAAAACAGATTAAAAGAAATCCGCGAATTGGAGATGCATGTATGTCTGGAGATATTATTCCTTTGAAAGAAACAGGAATTTATGATTTATTTAAAACGATTTTGAATTCTCCAAATTTTTTAGAAGGAGTTGATGATGAAAATTATTTATTTGATTTGCAAGAGAGTGCGAGAATGTTTGAGGATTTTTTGGATGAAACTTATTTGACTGTAAGTAAAAAAGACGAGCAGATTATTTTGAGTTTGGTTACTACAAATTTAGCTAAGAAATTTAAGGAAATGGTTGATAAAAATAAAGTTATTGTATTGATGTCTGGGACATTGCATTCTGAAAA
>JAUVHP010000034.1 GCA_030593225.1 archaeon | reverse complement strand
GGAGATGTGCAAGAACTCCAACTACTATAAAAATAACTATAAGTATAAGTATTACATGAACTTCCAGTATATCCTGTTTTATAACTTATTGATTCGCCATTACAAAATAAATTAATATCTGCTTGATTTGTAAATTTACATGTTCTATATTGTTTATAGTTCCCAACTTTACAGATTTGCCCTGCTATTTCACAATCATTAGTATCGTCTTGCCAATTACTAAAACAAGCATCAGTGCCTTCTCCCTTGGTACAAAAATTTGAGGTTGATGGTTCTTGGTCTGTACAAAGATCTGGTCTATTTCCCATATCTGTTCCATCACTTCTTTCGCACCAAACATCTCTTGTTTGTGTTCCGTATCCGCAAGAAGGTCCATTGCAGGTTCCTGTCCATGTAGGGTCTGTGTTTTTCCACTCATAAGAACAAAATTTTTGAGTATTAATTTTCTGCTGAAGTGCTTCTTCGTCACTGAATGTAATTTGGTCTGCACTATGTCCTATAAAACTAAATATCCAGCTAAATGTTCCTGGGGCGTCTTTGCAAAAACCTTTATTTGTAATAGAAGTAGTGCTACCAATTTTATTAATTGCATCTTGCAAAGATAATCTTTCTCCAAGATAAATTTGTAAATTAGTTCCAAGATGATATTTTGTTAAATTTGTTGTGCCATTTGAAGTTGGAAGAATAACACTATCTTTCAAAAAGTTTCCATCAAATGCTTCTTGTAAAGTCATTGTATGTTCATTAATTGTCACAAGAATTTCGTCTGCAGAATGTCCTGGATTTGGAATTGCTAAAATATTTGAAGAAATAAAAATTAATGCTACAAGAAATATAAAAATATTTTTTATCACCATATATTATTATAATGAATAGTTTTTTTAAATATGTTGTTTTATGTTTTAATTGATAAGTTTTTACAACCATTAATTTTAAAAATTAAAAAACAATTGATAAAATATGGATATTAAAATTATGTTGGAAGAACAAGATGAAGGAGGTTATACTGTTTTTGTTCCATCATTGTCAGGATGTATTTCTCAAGGCGAGACAATAGAGGAATGTTTGGAAAATATTAAAGAGGCGATTGAATTATGGATGGAGCCAGATGAAAATGAACTTATTGTTTACAAAGATAATGTAAAAACAAAGATAGTTACAATATGAAACTTCCCCAGATTTCTGGAAAGGCTTTAGCTAAAAAATTAATGTGTTTAGGATATGTTGTTGTGAGACAACGTGGTTCTCATATTAGATTGGAAAAAAATATTGGCGATATAATAAGAAAAGTTACTGTGCCAAATCATAAATTAATAAAAAAAGGAACTTTGAATAGAATTGTTAAAGATTTGGATTTGAATTTAGAGGATTTAATTTAAAATAAGAAAATGAGATTTTGGAAGAAAAAATCGTGGGGAATTTTTAGAATCTTTTTAGGAATTTTAATTATTGTTTTATTTGGTTCTTCTATTATTTTTGATTTAATATTTTTTATAACTAAATGGTATCCTAATTTTCTTTTAAGATTTATTATTGTTTTTATTTTGTTTAATTCTCTTTTAAAATTTACTTGGTTTGGTAAAGAACTTGAGGAATTTTTTGAAAGTAAATTTAAAAAAAAGTTTTTGAAAAATAAATTTGTAAGAAAAGAATAATTATGAAACAAAAAATCCTTTTTCGTGGTGCTGAAGCAATAATTTATTGTAAAGAAAAGTCGCAAGCGACTTATCAATCGTTCGCCGAAGCTTTGTCGAACGAAAGAAAATTTTTTGTTGTGAAAAAACGAGTTAAAAAATCTTATAGGATTTTTGAGATTGATAATAAAATAAGAAAATTAAGAACAAGAAATGAAGCAAAGTTAATTCTTCGAGCATCAAAAGTAATTTCTGTTCCAAAGATTTCTAAAGTTAGTGAGGTTTCTAAAGAAATTATTATGGAGTTTATTGACGGGAAAAAATTATCTGAATATTTGAATAATTTTGATTTGAAAGAGCAGAAAAATATTGCTAGAAAAATTGGTGGATGTGTTTCTAAACTTCATGATGCGAATATTATTCACGGAGATTTGACAACTTCAAATATGATTCTAAAAACTATGAAATCGGATGTCGGAAATCAGATGTCTGAGAACATTGGTCGAAAATCAAAAATCAAACAAACGAAAACCGAATTGTATTTTATAGATTTTGGATTGGGTTTTTATAGCACAAAGATTGAAGATAGGGCTGTTGATTTGTATTTATTGAAGCAGGCATTGGAGGCAAAGCATTTTGAAAATTTTAAAATTCTTTTTGGTGAGGTGATTAAAAATTATAAAAGTAAGGATAAAGATAAAATTTTAGTGCGATTAGAAAAAGTTGAGAAGAGAAGGCGGTATAAATAAGTATCAAAACTCTTATAAATTTAGATTAAGTTTTCAATTTAGAGTCCCGTAGTACAGTGGTCAAACAATAAGTTTATATAATTTAAATATTTTGTTTAGTAATGAGGTTGAAATTTGTTGAAGGAAAGCAAAAAGAGATGATAAAAAAGTTTAAAGAAGATAATAATCTAACTTGGAATCAATTAGCAGAAATTTTAGAAATTAAATTTGGAAAATTAAAAACTTATGTGGATGAAACTTCTTTAATTGGAGAAGTATTATATAAAAAATTAGATAAAAAAAGAAAATATTTTCAATTTATTATTGAAAGAAAAGAAGATAATTGGGGAAGAAAAAAAGGAGGAATAAATTCTAATGGAAATACTAAAAAAATTAATATACCTAAAGAATCAAAAGAGTTTGCAGAATTTTATGGGGCAATGTTGGGTGATGGAAATTCTCATAGAACAAAATATTATAATTCTATAAGTGATAAGCGAGGAATTTATATGATACGAATTGTTGGAGATTCTAGATTGGATAAAGATTATCTAATTAATTATATTAAACCAATTATCGAAAAATTATTTTTAGTTAATGTAAGGCAAGGAATTTTTAAAAATACTAATGCAATGTTTGTTGAAGTTCATGGATGTAGATTAGTAGAATTTTTAGAAAAAAAGGGTTTTCCTCCAGGAAATAAAATTAAAAATAAATTAAGAATTCCTGGGTGGATAAGGAGAAATGAGCTATATCTTAGGAAATGTTTAAGGGGATTATATGATACCGATGGGTCTGTTTATAAATTAACAAATCAGAATTCTCATCAAATTTGTTTTACTAATGTTAATTTTCAACTTATGAATGATGTAAGAGATTCTTTATTAAATTTAGGAATTAATTGTTCTAAGATTAGTAATAAAGATTTGTATATAACTAAAAAGTCTGAATTAAGAAAGTTTTTAAAACTGGTCGGTTTCAGTAATAATAGGCATCTTAAGAAAGTGAAGATGTGGAATCTAGACAAGATAGCCCCGTAGTCTAGCGGTCAAACTTTGTTGTGTTGTAAAAAGATACTCAGAGGACTATAGATACTGCCCTTTGGAGGCAGTGGCCCCGGTTCGAATCCGGGCGGGGCTATTATTTTTTTTGTTTAGAAATTAATTAAACATTTTTTTATAATAAATAGTTCTGTTAATATCTTGTTTTGTTGGATTAATCCATCTGAGAAATGTTTTTATTTTAAGAGGTTTATATTTTTCTCCTATGATTGCCGAGGCTAATTTTTTATATTCTTGACTTGATTTTGAATTTGGTTTGTAATCAATAGATGATTGAAATTGTGAGAGTGCTTTGAGAATGTTGATATCGTGGGGAATTACTGCCATTACTGGAACTTGGGATGTTTCTTCAATTTCTTTTGTTGTTAGTTCAAAATGTTTGTTGTATGCTTTATTTATAATCAACCCAATTATTGGGGTTCCTCTATTTTTTGCTAATCTTGTTGCTTTTAGAGTTGTTGAAATTGTTGGTAAATCAGGGGTTGTTACAATTAAGATTTTATCTGAGGCAAGCATTACAGCGAGGGTTTCTTCATTTAATGCAGGAGAAGAATCAATGAGAATAATGTCGTATTTTCTTTTTAATAATTTTATTTTGTCTTTTAATTTTAATGGATTTACTTTTATTCTGTCAAAAATTGAAGCTGGAATTATGTCTATTTCTCCAAGTTTATGCACTGCTTCTTTTGCGTGTTTTTTTCCTTGAAGAACTTGTTGGATTGTTTTTTTTGGGTCAATTAAATTAAGATGTATTCCTAAATTTGGTGCAGAAAGATTTCCGTCGATAAGTAAGACCTTTTTCCTTAATTTTGCAATAGCTACACCTAATGCTACAACTGTTGAAGTTTTTCCTACCCCTCCTTTTAAACTGAGGACACCAATAATTTTCCCCATAAATAATATAAACTTTTTTCATTTATATATTTTTGCAGAGCCATAAAAAATGGTTAGGCATAAGTTTAAAAAAGAATTTTCATAAGTAAAAAAATGGTTAAAAGGTCTGAAATTATTGAGAAAAATGAAGATATAGAAAAAAACTTGGAGAAGAAAAAGAAATCTAAAATTTTAAAAAATAAAAAAGTAAAAGAATTTGAGTCCAAGGAAGAGAAAAAAATTAAAATTAGTCAGGATGAATATGAGAAAAAGATTTTGGAGTTGGCTGATAAAGGTTTGACTTCTGAAAAAATTGGAGAAGAATTAAGAAAGCAAAATATTCATCCAAAAGAATATGAGAAAAAAATTTCTAAAATTTTAGGAGAGAAATATATTAATCCTGATTTAAAAAATGTTGAAAATAAATTAGAAAGAATTAAAACTCACTTTGAGAAGAATAAACAAGATAAAAGAGCAATGAGAGAAAAAGATAGAATTTTTGCTCAGCTTCGGAAACTTAAAAAGTATTTCAAGTAAATTTTGTTTCTTTTTTACCAACTCTGCGTTATTTCCTTCCTCACATAGACGACTATGCTACGGAAGAAAATGCCTTGATTTGATAAAAAATAATTCAAAATTTGGGAAGAGATAATGGGGAAAATAAAGAATAATATTTAATTTTAAAAATGGAGGGTGATTTGTTAAATTTAATAAAGAGAGGTGGGAATGAATTTTTAGAAAAATCTAAAGATAAAGAGATTTATATTGTGAGCCATTTTGATACTGACGGGATAACTTCTGCTGCAATTATGATTAATTCGCTTAAGAGATTGGATAAAAAGTTTTCTGTAAAAATTGTTAAAAGTTTGGACAAAGAATTTATTGATAAACTTCCTAAAAATAAATTAATTTTGTTTTTGGATTTGGCCTCTAGTTCTTTGGATTATATTTCTAAATCTGGTTTTGAAAATGTTTTTGTAATTGACCATCATCAAATTGGAAAAGTTCCTGAAAATATTTTTGTTATAAATTCTGAATTATATGATGGGCAAAAAATAAGTGCTTCTGGACTTACTTATTTATTTTGTAGAGAACTTGATTCAAAAAATAAAGAATTTGCAAAGTTGGCTATTTTGGGAATGATTGGCGATAGGTTAGAATCTGAAATTGATAAATTAAATAATGAAATTTTAAATGATGGAGATATAAAAAGAAAAAGAGGTCTTTTAATTTATCCTTCGACAAGACCTTTGAATCGGACTCTTGAATTTTGTTCAAATCCTTATATTCCAAATGTAACTGGAAATATTAAAGGTGTTTTGGAACTTTTGCGAGAATGTGGTTTAAATCCTTTGAATGGAAAATATCCTTCTATTATAGATTTGACTGACGAGGAAATGCAAAAATTAGTAACTGCAATTATTTTGAGAACTTCTGAAACAAAAAAGAAGGAAATATTAGGAGATATTTTTTTGATTAAGTTATTTAATAAATTGGAAGATGCACGAGAGTTGAGTGCTAAGATTAATGCGTGTTCGCGTTTTGGAGAAAGTGGTGTTGCTTTGCAATTTTGCATGGAGATATTGAATGCGAGGAAGAAAGTAGATTTAATTCATGTTAAATATAAACAAGGTTTAATTGCTGGTTTAAAATTTGCAACAAATACAGAAAAAATTCAAGGGAAGGGTTATGTAATTATTAATGGAAGAGAAGAAATAAAAGATGTTATGGCTGGGACTATTGCAAGTATTCTTTCTAGTTCTAATGTTTATGAGGTGGGAACTGTGGTTATTGTTCTTTCTTATTCTGAGGATAAAATTAAAGTTTCTGCAAGAGTTGTTGGAGATAATGGGAGAAATCTTCAGAAATTTCTTGAGCAAATTGTAGATGTTGTTGGAGGTGAAGTTGGAGGACATGCCAATGCTGCAGGATGTAATATTTCTATTGAAAAAGAGGAAGAATTTATTGAGTTGTTAAAAAAGAATTTGGAAGTGGAATTAATTAGAATTAATTCCTCTTAGATGCAAGTTGCTTTGCAAAACTTGCATAAAGTTGAAATGGTGAGAGTTTGAAGAAAAAGAAACTAAAAATCTGATGTCAGAAGTCAATGAAAGATGTCTGACTTTTTGCCCCTACAATGAAATTTTAAAATGTAAGGGGAAAGTTTAAATATTATTGATTATTGATTTTGTTATGGTATTTATTCATATAAAAAAAATTAAAGGTAAAAAATATTATACTCTTAGAATGTCTGTTAGAAAAGGTAATAGAGTTATAACTAAAGATTTGTGTAATTTAGGAGATGATATAACAAAGATTAAATTAGATAATTTAGAAAGAGAATATAAAGAAAAAATAAGGAAATCTTATAAGACATTAAAGAATTTTTTAGAGAAAAATATTTATTTGGAAAAAATTAAAGGTAAAAAATTAAAGAAAGATAGCTATTTATCTAAAGAACAGCAAATGGAGATTGAAGCTATTTTTCTTCATTACAAGACAAAATTTCTTAAATTAGATAAGTTGACTCAAAAAGAAATTTTTGAGAATTTTATTGTAAATTTTGCAGTTAATAGCACTTCAATAGAAGGCAATACTATTAATTTTAAACAGGCTCGTGATTTATTTGCTAATGAAAAGATTCCTAAGGATAAAACATTGAGAGAAGTTTATGATTTAAAGAACACAAAAAAAGTTATTTTATTTCTAAAAAATAAAAAATATCCGATTGATGCTAAATTAATAATTAAAATTCATGATATGCTTTTAGATAATATTGATGAAAGAAAAGGATTTCGTATTCATGACATTAGAATTTTTGGACAGCCATTTAAACCAACTCCTGTAAGATATATTAAACCAGATGTTAATCTTTTGATTAAATGGTATAATAAAAATAAGAAGAAATTACACCCATTGGTTTTATCTATTTTATTCCATCACAAATTTGAGAATATTCATCCTTTTTCAGATGGGAATGGGAGAACTGGTAGAGTTTTAATGAATCATATTTTGAGTTTAAGTGGATACCCTCCAAATATTATTACTAAGCGATTTGGGAAAGATTATCTTTCTGCAATGAATAATGCAGATAAGGCCATTAAAAAAAGTTTGATTGATTCAGATAAAAAAAATTATCAGCGTTTAATTGATTTTGCGGTTTCTGAATTTCAGGTATCTTATTGGGATATATTTCTTGTTTGAGTTGTTAAAAAAGAATTTGGAGATAGAAATGGTGAGAGTTTGAAAAAGAAACATTTTTAATTAATTATTCAAAAAGCTTAAAAAGTTAATTTTTTTCTAATATATTAATGGATAAATTATTAGATAATGCAAAAGAATTTTTAGAAGCTGGAAAGGAGAATTTTGACAAAAAAAGATATAATGTTTCTGCAAGTGATTTTTTTAAGTCAATTGTTATTTTTTGCGATTATTTAATTTACAAAGAAATCAAAAGATTACCTAAAAATCATAACGATAGATTTAATTTATTGAAAATTTATTTTAATGAAATTTATAGGAATGTTTCTTCTTTGTTTAAAATTTATGCTAGTTCTTATAATTTAAAAATTAAAAAGCAGGAAGTTTTAGATTTATATGAATATGCAAATTAACTTAAAAAATTTGTCAGAGATTAAAAAAAGATTAAGGAATATTTTGAAAGACAAGAAAGTTTATGATGTTGTTTTATTTGGTTCTTTTGTCAAGGGCAAAGTTCTTCCTAAAGATATTGATATAGCTATTATTTCTGAAAAAACAGATTTTGATTTGTCTGGTTTTCATATAAGTATTTTATCTATTAATGATTTTTTTGAACCTTTGAGTTTGGTAAATACTTTATTAAGAGAAGGATATAGTTTAAAGCACAATAAATTTTTTTCAGAGGTTTATGGATTTAGAAATAAATGTTTATTTAAATATGCTCTTACTAATTTAAGTGCTTCTAAAAAAGTTTCTGTTGTTAATTTTTTAAGGGGAAAAAAAGGAGAGAGGGGCTTAGTTAAAGAAAAAGATGGTGAGTGGATTAGCAATCAAGTTTTTTTATGTCCTGTTTTTTTTGAATTTATTTTTGAGAAATTTTTTATAAATGCAAAAATTAAATTTAAAAAGTTTTATTGTTTAATAGATTAATTAAAAATGAAAAAGATTGAAAGATTGGCTAATTCATTAATTAAGAGAAATAAGTTAGTTAGGTTAGTGAATTTAGTTGGCATTAATAGAATTGGTTTTGGAAGTTTGGATTTATTAGAAAAAAAGTTTGGAGAAAGTATTTTGAAATTTTGTTTTAGATTAAAACAAGAATTGGAAGTTTGTGGAAAAAGAGTTTTGGAAAAGGAAGATATTGAAAGAGTGATTAAAGATTTAGAAAAAGAAGAAGAGTTTGATTTAATTTAAAGGGATTTTTGAGATTGAAAAATTGCAATTAATTTTGTAGCTTTGCGTTGTAGAATTTAGTTTTTTATTTCAATTTAATGATAGTTATTTTTATCACAATTAGAATGATTAAATAAATAGTTTTTTTAAAGATGTTGTTTTTATTATTTTAGATTAAAATGAAAACAATTAATTCAGAAAATTTTTTATAGGAACCTTTAAATAATAAATTACTTATATGAGTATTATGATACTCAATAAAAATACTTCAAAGATTTTAGCTGTTTTTTTCTCTAATATTGATAAGAGAATTTATGGAAGAAGTTTGGCAAAAAAGTTAAATATGAATCAAAAAACAGTTTCTAATCTTTTATTTTTATTGGAAAACCAAAATATTTTAAAATTTTCTTTAGAGGGAAAGAATAAATATTATTTTGTAAATAAAAATGATTCTGGGGTAAAGGAAATAATTAGGTTGATTGAGATAGATAAAAAAATAAAATTTTTGGAAAATCATAGAATCTTTAAAGAACTTTTTAATAAACTTGAAAAAAAAACAAATGGGATTTTAATTGTCTTTGGCAGTTATGCAGATTATACTAATAAAAAAAATTCAGATGTAGATATTTTTGTTTTAGGCAAGATTTCAGATATTGAATTTCTTGAAGAGACATATGGAATAAAAATAAATATTGTTAAATCTACTAAGAATAAATTTAATAAAAAAGAATATTTTATTCAAGAGATTTTAAAAAATCATGTGGTATTAAAAGGAGTCGAGGATTTTGTTAATTTAATATGGTAAGTATTAAATGGTGTTGTAGGCAAAGAGATGGAATAAAATTAAAGAGCTAAATAACTTAAAATGAAAACAATTAATTCAGAAAAAATTCCAATAAAAATTTGGACAGATAATGTTGAAGAATCTGCAATAAAGCAAATAAAAAATCTTGCGAATTTTCCTTTTGCGTTTCATCATATTGCGATTATGCCTGATGTTCATAAGGGGTTTGGGATGCCTATTGGAGGGGTTATGGCGACGAAGGATGTTATTATTCCTAATGCAGTTGGAGTTGATATTGGTTGCGGAATGTGTGCAGTTAAGACTCCTTTGAAATCAGATAATTTATCTGTTGATTTATTAAAAAAAATTATTGGACAAATTAGGCAAACAATTCCTGTAGGATTTAAGAAACATAAAATTCCAAAGAAAGAAATTTCTAAAACTAAAAATAAGATTGTAAGTCAAGAATTAAATTCTGCGAAATATCAGTTAGGAACTCTTGGTGGGGGAAATCATTTTATTGAATTTCAAAAAGATGGGAAAAAAAATATTTGGATTATGATTCATTCTGGAAGCAGGAATTTGGGTTTTAAAGTTGCGAAGTATTATAATGAAATTGCAAAAGATTTATCTTCAAAAAATTCTGTAAAAATTCCTGTTGAGTGGGATTTGGCTTTTTTATATTTAGATAGCAAGGAAGGAAAAGATTATTTGGATGAGATGAATTATTGTGTGAATTTTGCGTGTGAAAATCGTAAGTTAATGGCTGATTTAGTTATTGGTGTTTTTATTGATGTTTTGAAGAAAGAGAATGTGAAATTATTGAAAAAAGATTTTGGAAAAATAATTGATGTTGCACATAATTATGCGAGGGTAGAAAAGCATTTTGGAGAGAGAGTGGTTGTTCATAGAAAGGGTGCGACTTCTGCAAAAAAGGGTGAGTTGGGAATTATTCCTGGCTCGCAAGGAAGTGCTAGTTATATTGTTAATGGAAAAGGCAATGAAGAAAGTTTTATGTCTTGTTCGCATGGGGCTGGAAGAAAAATGAGTCGGAAAGGTGCACAGGAAAATTTGAAATTAGAAGAAGAGAAAAAGAAGTTGGAAGATTTGGGAATTGTTCATGGAATTAGAAATAAGAGAGATTTAGATGAGGCGGCTGGGGCGTATAAAAATATTGAAGAAGTGATGGAAAATCAAAAAGATTTAATTGAGGTTGTTGAGAAGTTGGTTCCTATTGGAGTTATTAAGAGTTGATATAATTTCAGAAGATGCTCGCCCTTCGGGATTACTTTTGAAACTTTTATATAGTCGTGTTTCAAAAGTAATTTATTACAGATTTAGAAAATAAATCTTAATACTCCTTACATAAAAGTGTCGCCCTTCGGGATTACTTTTGAAACTTTTATATAGTCGTGTTTCAAAAGTAATTTATGGAACTTGAAGTTGGCAATGTTGTAATGTGT